>NZ_DDOI01000136.1:32693-42826 GCF_002341575.1 Marinobacter sp. UBA2498
AAAGCTTTCATCTGACCCTTTTGTTGTGCTGGTTGCTGTGCCGGCCGCTTAGCCGCCGGTCATGTTCATGAACCGGAGGATCTGCACATCCCCGTTGCTGGAGAAGTGATGCCGCTCCGGCTTCAGATCCATGGCATTGATAATGGTTTCCCGCAACTTGTCATCAGTCACCGGATTGCCCCGTAGCACCCTGCGCAGATCCACCGAGTGCTCGTTACCCAGGCACAGCAGCAGCCGACCTTCGACGGTCACCCGCACCCGATTACAGGTAGAACAGAAGTTGTGGGAATGGGGAGAAATGAAACCGACCCGGGTCTCGCTGTCTTCCATGCGGTAATAACGGGCGGGACCGCCGGAATCCTCGGTAGCGGGCACCAGCTCGTGATGCTTGCGGATGATGTCCCGAACTTCTTCGCTGGTGCAAAGCGCCAGGCCCCGATCGTGTTCGGAAATCTCACCCAACGGCATCTCTTCGATAAAGCTGATATCCACCTTTTTCTTGCGGGCGAACTCGATCAGCTCCGGGATCTCCTCGTCGTTGCGGCCCTTCATCACCACTGTATTGATCTTGATGCCCCGGAAGCCAGCTTCCCGGGCAGCATCAATACCGTCCAGCACATGTGACAGTTTGCCGGTGCGGGTGATGTTGCGGAATTTGTCGGCGTCCAGGGAATCCAGGCTGATGTTCAGGCGATGCATCCCCGCCTTGCGCAGAGGCTCGGCCATGGTGGTGAGCTGGCTTCCATTGGTGGTCATGGCAAAGTCGCGCAGACCGTAAGTGCCAATCTCCTTTACCAGCTCCAGGATATCCTTGCGTACCAGCGGCTCGCCGCCGGTCAGACGAATTTTTTCGGTACCCAGGTCAACGAAGTTGCGGGCAACGCGGGCGATTTCTTCCAGGGTGAGAACCTGCTGGCGGGGCAGGAAAGTCATGTCCTCGGCCATACAGTACACGCAGCGGAAATCGCACCGGTCAGTGACGGACAGACGCACGTAGTTGACGGTGCGACCAAAACGGTCTGTCAGCTTGTTCTGGGGCATCGGGTTGGTCCTGTTGCCGATTGTTTTTTAACCTGAGTATAGACCAAGTATTGCAGATCGGATCACCAATTCCGATACCCCTCGGGAGGTAAGCCTGCTGTCAGGTAATTCAGAGTGGGCCGTCCCTGGCCCGGGCTCTTTTTTTCAGGCGCTGAGCTCGCTGGTTGCGCCGCTTTCATCGGTTTCGAGGGCAACCGGCTCCAGATCCGGGAAGAAAACGCCCTTCACGACTTGCCAGGTTACGGCGAGTGCGCCAACGATGAAGACCACGTCGCCAACGGTTCTGACCCAGCGCAGGGTTTGCAGGATATCGCTCTGCATGAAGGCTTCACTGCGTGCGTACCACAGGCCCTCGCTGGCGCTGGCAATGAACTGGATAAAGCCGACCGGCAACAGGCTGGTGAACAGCATCAGGACCAGGCCAATATTCAGCCACCAGAAACCTACCTTCATCAGCCGCTCGTCAAAGATGATGCGCGGACGGATGTAACGCAGGATCATCAGTGCGAAGCCCAGGGCCAGGAACCCATAGACACCGAACAGGGCCGCGTGGGCGTGGGTGGGCGTGGTGTTCAGGCCCTGGATGTAATACAGCGCGATTGGCGGGTTGATCATGAACCCGAGCACGCCGGCACCCAGCATGTTCCAGAAGGCAACCGCCACAAAGAAGGTCAGCGGCCAGCGAATATTTTCCATCCACGGTGCGCGGGACTTCAGGCGCCAGTTTTCCCAGGCCTCGTATCCCAGGACCACAAGTGGTACCACTTCCAGTGCACTGAAGGTGGCGCCCACTGCCATTACCGGCGTGGTCGTGCCGGAGAAGTACAGGTGGTGGAAGGTGCCGGGCACGCCCCCGAGCATGAACAGGCTGGCGGATGCCAGGCTGGCAGATGTTGCCACGGTGCGGGACACCAGGCCCATGCTGCAGAAGATAAAGGCTAGGGCAGTGGTTGCGAACACTTCAAAGAAGCCTTCGACCCACAGGTGGACAATCCACCAGCGCCAGTACTCCATGATCGAGATATGAGTACGCTCGCCGTAGAAGAAGCCGGCACCATAGAACAGGCCAATGGCAACCACCGAAGCGGTCAGCAGGGCCAGCAGGTTCTTGTCACCAGGCTGGCGCAGGGCGGGAACAATACCGCGCAGCATCAGCACCAACCAGAACACGATGCCGAGGAACTTGCCGATCTGCCAGAGGCGGCCAAGGTCTACATACTCGTAACCCTGGTGGCCCAGCATGAAGCTGAGATTGGCCGGCATGATCTGGTTGATGGCGAGGAAGTTGCCAATAAACGAACCGGCAACCACAGCAACCAGGGCCCAGAACAGCACATCAACACCCAGTTTCTGGAATTTCGGATCCTTGCCGCCATTGATGATGGGGGCGAGGAACAGACCAGCGGCGAGGAAGCCGGTGGCAATCCAGAACATGGCGGACTGAATGTGCCAGGTACGCATCAGGGAGTAGGGGAACCACTCGGAGGTCTCGATGCCGTAGAAACCCTGACCTTCAACCGTATAGTGGGCAGTGAAGCCGCCAAGCATGACCTGGAAAGTGAACAGGCCAACCACCAGCAGAAGATACTTGCCCAATGCTTTCTGGGAAGGCGTAAGCCCGACTGCACTCAGTGGATCCTTCAGTGGCGCCTGCGGTTCCTCATCCTCCTTGCGAAGGAAGGCCCAGGCCCAGATCAGACCACCGACACCGGCAATCAGGAGAACCACACTGATTAACGACCAGACCACGTTCTCGCCGCTAGGCCTGTTATCGATAAGCGGTTCGTGGGGCCAGTTGTTGGTGTAGGTAACCTCGCTGTCCGGGCGTTCGGTAGCAGCGGCCCAGGCAGTCCAGAAGAAAAACTCGGTCATCCGCTCGCGACGCTCGGCGCTGGGCAGGGTGTTTTCCTTCATGGCGTAGTTTTCGCGGGTTGACTGCAGTTCCGGAGCGTCGCTGAACAGTCGGCTGTAGTAGTCGGCTGTTCTGGCAATAGCTTCGCTCCTGCGCTCGGAAAGCTGCAGAGTGCTGGTAGCGGCGTCGTAGGTATTGGTGCGGTACTCGGTCTTCAGGTCGTACTGCAGGGCGTTCTGCTGCTGCCCGCTGAGGCTGTGCCATTCCTGCCCGTACTCTTCCAGGGCTGCGATTTCCAGCCAGGTTTCCAGTTCACGGTGCAGCCAGTCGGCGGTCCAGTCCGGTGCCTGGTAGGCACCGTGGCCCCAGATCGAGCCAAGCTGCATGCCTCCGACGGACTGCCAGGCAGTTTGTCCATCAAGAATGCTTTCCTCGGTCATCAGGGTGTCGCCGTCGGCGGACACAACGCGATCCGGGATGGGCGGTGCTTCGCGGTACACCTCGGCACCGAAATACCCCAGGAGCGTGAAGGTTACTGCCAGGATTCCGATCAGCAAAAACCAGAGGCGGCGGTACTTAGCCATGGTGCGCTCCTCCCAGTCGGGTCGGGTAGGCGTCTTTCTGTTTCATAACACTGTCTCCTCATTAAACATTTATTTAAGATAAATCTTTATGCAGGAATTTTGATTTGATGCATTTAAGGTGTCAAATTTATTTTGTGGGTATATCGGAAGTCGTAGATGGGTAAGGGAAGGTTTTTAGGTGGGTGACTTTCTACGGTTTGATTTTTTTCTGGTGCCGGCTTAGCATTAAGATGTATTTATAGTAAATGTTATAGGTGGATTCATGAGTGAATACGAAAAGTGGCTTTTCACAGCAAACAGCACCCTGGGACTGTCAGTGTTGGGTTTGATGGTTACAATTCTGCTTGCATACCCGTTGGCGGGCGCGCTTGCACTGTCTGTGCAAATTGCTGCCCATATCGGAACCCTGGTTTTTGCGGTCGGTATCAAGGTGGCCTATGTGGCGCGTCTGGTTTTTCTCAGCCGTTTGGGCAGACCTGTCCATTGAATCCCGGTAGAATAGATGCAGTTATGAACCTTGGTGAGAACCCCGTGATGGGCGATCGTTTTGGGAAAACCGGATTTCGTATTCTTGCGTATATCTCGATTACGCTGGCTGCTGCAGGAGTGGTTCTGCCGTTGTTGCCCACAACACCCTTCGTTCTGCTGGCCGCATTTTTTGCCAGCAAGGGGTCTCCGGCTTTTGCTCAGTGGCTTGAAGACCATCCCAGGTTTGGTCCTGCCATTGATCAGTGGCGTACACGCAGGGCAGTGCCGGCACGGGCGAAGGTGCTGGCGTGCAGCATGATGGCCCTGAGTTGGGGGATGCTGTTTGCGTTGGGAGCGTCAGCGATGGTGTTGGGCATTTCTGGCGTATTTTTGTGCGGCACCGCCTGTTATCTGGTAACCCGACCTTCTTATTGAACGATTGCACACACGACTGGAGTATTGAATGCACATCACCCGCTACACGGATTATTCACTTCGAGTACTGATATATCTGGCAGTTCAGGGTGATCGTCTGGCGACCATTCAGGAAATCGCTGACAGCTATGACATTTCCAAAAACCACCTCATGAAGGTGGTGCACCAGCTGAACAAGAAGGGCTACATTGAAACCATCCGGGGCAAAAAGGGTGGAATGCGTCTGCATCGGGCGCCCTCGGATATTAACGTTGGTATCCTGGTACGGGAAACCGAACAGGACCTGAGCATCGTGGAGTGCTTTTCCTCCAAGAACGCCTGCAAGATAACCCCCGTGTGTGGCCTGAAATCGATGTTCGGTGAGGCGTTGAAGGCCTTCCTGGAAGTGCTGGACAAGTACACCCTGGCCGATGTTATCCAGGATCAGCACAGGCCCCAGCTCTTGAGATTACTTCAGATAGCCTGACGCGGCCAGGCGCGCCCTTGGCGCCTGGCCGCTCCAGCCCTGTCAGGCCGCTCTGGCCATTCCCATCAACTTCTCCGGCAGTGAATGTCGGAGTATGCGTTTGACTACCGTGCCGTACTGCTTGGCAAAACTGCCGGTGTTGTAGTGAATGCCGTGCTTTCGACACACCGCCTGTACCTTCCCGGAAATCTCCGGATACCGGTGGGCGGGCAGGTCCGGGAACACGTGGTGTTCCACCTGGTAGCTAAGATGGCCGCTCAGAATATGAAGCCAGCGGCCCCCGGTGAAGTTTGAGGACCCCGTGAGCTGGCGCAAATACCAGTGGCCCTTGCTCTCGCCCTCGCATTCCTCCTCTGTGAAGGTTTCCGCATCCTGGGTAAAGTGGCCACAAAAAATCACCGTGGATGACCAGAGATTACGGATCAGGTTGGCGCCCACATTCCCCGCCAGAACAATCGGAGCCACCGGAAAGGTAAGCAGCGGGAAGAAAACGTAGTCCTTGAAGGCCTGGCGGCCACCCTTGCGGGCGAATTGCTTCAGGAACGGCAGTTTTTCCCGCCAGCTTATTTCCCGGCTTCGCAGCTTCTCGGTTTCAAGTTCGTGCAGGCCCACGCCCCATTGGAAGAACACGCTCAGCAGAATGTAATTGATGAACTGCAGCGTGTGCCAGGGTTTCCAGGGCTCGTCATCGGTCAGTCGTAAGACGGCGTAGCCGTAGTCACGGTCCTTGCCGATGATGTTGGTGTAGGTGTGATGTTCATAGTTATGGGTACGGCGCCAGGAGTCACCTGTGCAGACCGTATCCCACTCGTAGGTCTGGGAATTCAGGCTCGGGTCGTTCATCCAGTCATACTGGCCGTGCATGACATTGTGACCGATCTCCATATTTTCCAGGATCTTGGCAATGCCGAGGGTTGCCGTGGCAGCAACGAACACCGGCGGAAGGAAGCCGAATGGCATCATGATCCGGCCACCGGCCTCAAGACTCCGGTGCAGCCGGATCATTCTCCGGATGTAACGTGCGTCCCGTTCTCCGAGGTCCGCCAGAACCTCCTCCCGGATCGCGTTCAGATCGGTTTCAAGTTCTGCGAGTTGCGCTTCGGTCATCTTTTTCATGGTCATACTCCCTGCGGTGCGCTCAGGCCCCGCAATAAAATCGGATGTGGGTTCTTAAAGGTCGAGTGAGACCGGGCCGCGGGGAACGGAGATACAAAGTTGGACAGTCTCCTCGCCGGGGCCGGAAGTTTGGCCGGTCAGACGGTTGATGACGGTACCCGTGGTTTTCCGGCAACTGCACTGGTGGCAGATGCCCATGCGGCATCCGTGGCGCGGTGTCAGTCCGGCGGCCTCGGCGATTTCCAGCAGGGTGGCATCGCCCTCGGAATCGACCATCATCTGGCTGCTCTCAAACTGAACCTCACCACCGAGTGTTTCGTTTCCAAGGTTGGCACTTGGCATTGAAAAGAACGTGCTGTGGATATCCGCGTCAGCAAAGCCTCTCTCGGAGAGGAGGCCCTGGGCCAGATCCATCAGGCCTTTGGGGCCGCAGAGATAGACCTGCCGAGCCTTGATGCCTGGCACTGTGTCCAGATCCTGGCCACGCAGGTAGCGGGGTTCCCTGGACTCGTTGGTGGCGATGATATTAAGCGTGAGGGCGCTATAGCGTGCCTTCAGGGCCAACAGTTTCTCCCGGGCAATAACGTCATCACGGGTTCTGACGAAATACAGCAGAGTCACCGGTGCCCGGTAATCCTGGGCCGCCATGGTCTCAAGCTGGCTCAACACTGGCGTGATGCCGCTGCCACCGGCAATAAACAGCACCGGTTGGGCCGGTTCTGGTATCAGAAAATCACCAAAGGCTTCGCCCAGACCGATTACCGCCCCAGTTTGCAGGTGATCGTGAAGCCAGTTGGTCACCAGGCCGCCGGGAAGGCGTTTGATGGTCAGCGTGACCAGTCCCTGTTCCTGCCAGAGCAGGGGTGAGCTCGAGAGGCTGAACGTACGGTTTCGGCGTACTCCATCCACTTCAACACAGATGTTCACATGCTGGCCCGCGCGGAAGCCCGACCAGCGCCTGGCCGGTTTCAGAACCAGTGTCTTGGTGTCCCCGGTTTCAGAAAGGATCTGCTCCACTCTGGCCGGTGTGTACTCTTGTACCCACATGGGGTTGATGCGTTCCAGCAGTGGGTCAAAAAACGCTTCCGGGTCATCCCGGTTGAATAGCTGCCTTCCGAGCCAGTGAAGGGCTTTTTGCTGGGGCTGTTTCGCTAACATGATCGTTGCCTCCCTGAGGCTTTCGGTTATTCATGTGTACAAGTGTTCACTAATGTGTACGACTGTACACACGGAGAATTAAAGTGACAACGGATCAGCTGGTAATGGCTCGAAATGACAAGCATTCTGTACTTTTATTTTTTCGGATGTGTACACTTGTGAACCATTCGTTGACGGCAGGCGGTACGGACAAAAGATGGCGGAAAAACAACGCAGAAAGCCCGGTGAAACCCGCGAGAAACTGATGACCGCGGCATTGACCCTGGTCGGCAAGGGGCGGCATTTCGCCAGCTTGGGTATCCGGGAAGTGACCCGTCAGGCGGGCGTGGTACCAACCTCGTTTTACCGGCATTTCCGCAATATGGACGATCTGGGGCTTCAGTTGGTGGATGAGCTGGGACTGGTGTTGCGCAGGATGATGCGAGAAGCCCGCGCGAATGTGTTGCAGGCGGACAAACTGATTGAAGAATCGGTGGCCATCTTTATCAGCCACGCGCAGGCCAACCGGAGTTTCTTTCTGTTCATGGCCCAGGGGCTGGCCGGTGAGAGCAGGGCAGTGCAGGAAGGTATCCGGAGCGAGATGCGTTTCTTTGCCAGTGAGCTTGCGAATGATCTGCGCAGGTTGAGGCTGGTAGACCATCTGACCGATCAGGATCTGGACATGACCTGTGACCTGGTGGTTCGCAGTGTCGCCTTCAGCCTGACTGATCTGCTCGGCGTATCCGCCGACGACGACTACCAGATCGAGCAGATCAGAAAGCGGACCACCCGCTTCCTGCAACTGATTTTCGTGGGCGCCGCTCACTGGCAAAGCGCGGGCTGATTGTCCGTTGTATCAGTCCGCTTTACTCTTTTTCGTCGACTGTTTGCGCGGCGCACTGGGCTTGGCCGCAGCTTTCGGTTTGGCCTTTGGCGGAAGAATCAGGCTTTCCAGTTCGTCCAGTGCTTCACCCGTGTAAACCGCAAGTCTCTGCATGCTTGGCAGAGTATCCCTGCAGCCCGTATAGCCGAAGTTCAGTGAGCCGTCATAGCTCAGGCAGGTGATGTTCAAAGCGCCACCGTGAGTAATCAGCGAGACAGGGTACATGGCTTCCAGTTTCGCGCCCTCGTAGTAGAGCGTTCTCTGGGGCCCCGGCACATTGGAGATCGTGACGTTAAATACCGGCCGCATGCGACCGCCAAGGCCGGACATCAGCTGCAGTATATAAGGCGACATCAGGAGCATGGTGTACTGGGTGAGCGCGCTTTTGGGCAGCTTCTGCAAATGCTCTTTGGCCCTTCGCGTTGACGCCTTGATGTTTTGCAGGCGGGTCAGTGGATCGGCTTCGTCGGTCGCAAGCGAAGAGATCATGAAACTGATCTGGGTGCCTGTCCCTTCGTCATCGGACGGCCGGATGTTAACCGGTATGCCGGCTGTGAGGGGAGCGTCCGGCAGTTCATTCTGTTCCAGCAGAAAACGCCTGAGGGCAGTTCCGCACAGGTACAGAACGATATCGTTGAGGGAAGCGCCGGAAACGTGGGCAAGCTCCTTGATCCTGTCGAGCTGATAATGCTGGGTGGCAAACCGGCGCTGGCCGGTAACCCGGTGATTGATCTTGGACACGGGTCCGGTAAACGGTGCCGTGAGACCATCCTCGGGGTGACGGACCGAATGCACCAGCCTGTTGCCCGCTTGCAACAGACGTGGCGCCATATCCGCTTGCAGTTTCAGTGCCTCCATGGCCTGTGAGACCGCGCCGGGCACGCTGGCCTCGGAATCGGATTTGCTGCCGCGACGGCGCTCCGGCCGAACCGACCAGGGTGGCGGCATGTCCCGTTTGTCGGGATCGGTTGTCAGTACCCGTTGCATCAGGCGTACACCACTGATGCCATCAATCATGGAATGATGCATCTTGGTGTAGAGCGCAAAACGGTTGTTCTCGAGGCCCTCGATAACGTGGCATTCCCAGAGTGGGCGGGCAAAATCCAGGGGGTTGGAGTGCAGGCGCGATACCAGTATGCCCAGTTCCCGTTCACCGCCGGGGCGCGGGAGTGCCGAGTGACGCACGTGGTAATCCAGATCGATTTTCTTGTCGACTTTCCAGCCCGGCGCCAGTACCCGACCCAACAGCCCGGACCAGGCAAGCTTTAAACCCCAGGGGGGCGCGACATCGCCGGTTTCCTTCATGCGGGTCACCATGTCCCGGAGGAAGGTTTCAGGGGCGCCCTCCGGTAGCGAAAAGATCTGCAGGTTGCCCACATGCATGGGGGTGTCTTCAGATTCTACGGCCAGCCAAGAGGCATCCAGCGTTCCCAGGCGTTTCATTCCTTGTGCGTCTCCACCAGTATCCACGTATTTTAGTTATCTGCTGCAAGTATACTTGCAACTGCTTCGTGACACGATGTTTCAGGTCATAAAGTTCCCCGGTTTTGCAGTGCTTTATCGCCTCAAACGTTTGCCGTTTTAGTCTCCCGAAAGAGGCGAGTGTGTGCTACTTTTCATCGGTTGGTTGCAGTAAAAACAAAAACATCCGGAGGCGTTGTGGAATCCAGCCCGCTTATCTCGGCAGGTCTGCCGATTGCTCTGTTCATCATAATGATCGGTATCGGCATGACCCTGACGATACGAGACTTCCGCCAGGTGGCGGTGTATCCGAAAGGGATGATCGTCGGCACCATTGCCCAGATTCTCGTCATGCCCCTCATCGCCTTCATGCTGGCCACGTTGCTGGCGGTTCCGCCGGCCATAGCGGTCGGACTGGTGATCATCGCTGCCTGCCCTGGAGGCACCACCTCGAATCTGTTTGTGCTGCTCTCGCGGGGGAACATTGCCCTCTCCATAGTACTGACCGTCAGCGCCAGCCTGATCACCATTCTTACCCTGCCGCTGTTTACCAATATTGCCCTTCAGTACTACATGGGAACCGAGGAAGACATTGTGCTGCCGGTCTGGAAAACCGTGGGCATGCTGATTGGCATCGTGCTCTTCCCGGTCGCCATCGGGATGGTGGTTCGTACCCGCAAGCCGGAGGTT
>NZ_DDOI01000136.1:42898-45046 GCF_002341575.1 Marinobacter sp. UBA2498
GGAGGTTGCCCGCAAGGCAGAAAGCATTGTGAGTATCTTCGGCGGTATCGTGCTGGCGGTGCTGATCGTGGCGCTGGTGTACGGTGTTCGCGACCAGATCTGGGAGCTCCTGAAGCAGGCGGGGCCGGCAACCATCCTGTTGAATCTGGCCGGTATTGGTCTCGGCCTGGCGGCCGGCCGGATGGCGGGTCTGACCCAGCGGGAATCCCTGGCAGTGGCGGTGGAGCTGGGTGTAAAGAACGGCACCATTGCCCTCATGGTCACTCTGACTCTGCTGGAATCCAGCGCCATGTCGATCCCGGCTGCGGTCTACGGGGTGCTGATGTTCCCCATCGGCTTTGTTCTCGCCATGTATGGTCGAAGCATCATTCCCATTTCGACGGTACAGAGCAAAAACTGACTGGAGTCCTGCGTTATGCAGTTCCTGAACGGCATTACCCTTCTGCTTGTCTACCAGTTGATAGGGGAGATTACAGTTCGCTTGCTCGGTGTTCCCATCCCCGGGCCCGTACTTGGCATGGTGATGCTGTTCGTAACTTTGATGATACGGGGCAAGGCGCCGGAGTCTGTCGATCAGGCGTCCACGGCCTTGCTCAGTCATCTCTCGCTTCTTTTCGTTCCGGCGGGCGTGGGCATGATGGCGCATTTTGGCCGCATCGCCGACGAGTGGCTTCCAATAACCCTGGCGCTGTTGTTAAGTACCGTGATTACCATGGTTGCCACCGCGCTGATCATGCAGGTAACCACCCGCTGGTTTGCCAAGCCGCTTGCTGAAAAGGAGGGCGGCGATGAATGAGCCGGGCCTGCAAGACATCTGGGTATATCTCTCCGCATCACCGCTATTGGGGCTCACGATCACCCTGGTGGCCTATGGCCTGGCCTACCGGCTGTATCTGAAAACCAACTCCAACCCTCTGGCCAACCCGGTGGTCACGTCCGTCGCCATGCTTATTATTCTGCTGCTGGCGACAGGCACCTCCTACAGCGATTATTTTGAAGGCGGCCAGTTTGTTCACTTTCTGCTCGGTCCGGCCACGGTGGCGTTGGCCGTTCCCCTGTACCAGCAGTTTTCCAGGCTTCGACAGCTCTGGTTACCGGTGACCATTTCGCTCTTTTGCGGCGTTGTCATCGCCGCAGGCAGCTCTATCGGCCTGGCCCGGCTTCTGGGTGGGTCTACGGAGATCCAGATGTCCCTGGCCCCGAAATCGGCAACGGCGCCGGTGGCCATGGGGATTTCCGAAAAAATTGGCGGCCTTCCGTCGCTGACTGCCGTATTGGTTGTTATCACGGGCATCACCGGCGCCGTTCTGGGCACCAAGCTCTTTGAGTGGATCCGGGTTCGCGATGACACCGCCAGGGGCATTGCCATGGGTGTTGCAGCACACGGTATCGGGACCGCCCGGGCGTTTCAGGTAAGTTCGCAGATGGGTGCTTTTTCCGGGCTTGCGATGGCGCTTTCCGCCTTCGCTACCGCCTTGCTCGTGCCCTGGCTGGTCGATCTGCTTGAAGCCTGGATCCCCGCCTGAGCCGGCTCTTCCGATGGATTCAATGGGATAACTCCATTTCCCCATCGCTGGCGTACCCGTTATCAAGAGAAACCTTGATAAGCGAACCCTGAGGAGGCCCCTTGAGCAGGAATAACTACCTGGCAGTGCTTGTTCTGTCACCGGTGTGGATGTCGAGCTCGCTTCCGGCGATTGCACAGTCGTCATTGGACAACGATGAGGAGCTGGTGCTTCAAGTAACGTCACCAAGACTGGTTCGGGATCTGTACGAAACGCCCGCGGCAGTCTCGGTCATCAACGCACCCGATATCCGTGAGGGTCAGCAGCGTCTGCAACTGGATGAATCCCTCAATACCGTTCCGGGCCTGTTTTTTCAGAACCGCTACAACTTCGCCCAGAATCTCAGATTGTCTACTCGCGGATTTGGTGCCAGAGCGCCCTTCGGTATTCGGGGTATCCGGATTCAGGTGGATGGTATCCCCTACACGCTGCCCGATGGCCAGTCCCAGATCGATGCCATTGATCTGGATTCCGCCCAGCGAATCGAGGTCATTCGGGGGCCTGCCTCCGTTCAGTATGGGAATGCCGCGGGCGGTGTGATCGATATTTCCACTGCGTTGGGTGATGAGCTGCCCCAGGGCGG
>NZ_DDOI01000136.1:45127-46393 GCF_002341575.1 Marinobacter sp. UBA2498
TGCCCCAGGGCGGTCGGCTGCGGCTCGATGGCGGCAGTGACGACTATCGCAAGGCCGCGATACAGGGAAATGGCGTTGATGGTGATACCAGCGGCATAGCAACGCTTTCCTGGCTGACCTTTGATGGCCACCGGGAGCAGAGCAAGGCAGAGAAAGCACTGTTCAACGCCCGTGTGGCACGGGATCTGGATTCTGGACGGCGGATAACCGCCACATTCAACGCGCTGCATAACCCCAAATCCGAAGATCCGGGTGGGCTCACCCTGGCCCAGGCCGAAGAAGATCCGGAGCAGGCCACCGCATTGGCCAAGAGGCTGGACAGCAGCCAGACCGTGAACCAGCAGACCCTGGGTGTAAGATTTGAAGACTCGGGCGTCCTTCCCGGCCAACTCACCCTCGATACCTTCTACACTCACCGGGATTTCGCACAGCAGTTGCCGTTTCCCGGAAGCAGCCGCATAGCCTACGACCGGCACTTTTACGGCATCAGTTCCCAGTATCAGCAGGAATCGACGCTGGCCGGATTGCCTCTGGTGTGGGTAACCGGCCTGGATGTTCACCATCAGTCCGACGACCGGCGCCGCTATTCGGTGTCTATCGATGGCGATATCACCGGCCAGACCCAGGCGGAAAACCAGAGTGCTACCAATGTGGCGGTGTTTGGCCAGGGCGACCTGGCGCTGAGCGACGCACTCAACGTCTCCCTTGGCGTGCGGTTCGACCGGTTGCGTCTGGCCATTGACGACGACTGGCTGCAAGACGGTAACGATGATTCGGGCAACCGGACTTTCCGGGAATACAGTGGCGTTGCCGGTATCAGCTACAAGCTGGCACCGGCGCACCAGGTATACGCCACCCTCGGTACGGCGTTCGAGTCACCCACCTTTACCGAGTTTGCCAATCCGAATGGCGGCGGCTTCAATCCCGAGCTGGAGCCGCAGCAGGCATTGAATCGCGAGATGGGTATGCGCGGCATGCTTGGCCGTGGCCTCAGCTATGACATGGCCCTGTTCTCCATCCGGGTGGAGGACGAGATCCTGCCCTTTAACGTGGGCGATCAGACCTTCTACGAAAACGCCGGCGAAACCCGTCGCAATGGTTTTGAACTGGGTCTGGCCTGGGACCTTTCGTACGCCTGGCGGGTAACCAGCGCGCTGACCCTGGCGGATTACGAGCTAAGGGACTTTGTGGATGAGCAGGGCAACGACGCCAGCGGCAACGCTATTCCAGGTCTGCCGGAGCAACTCTGGGTGAGCGAGCTGGAGT
>NZ_DDOI01000136.1:46452-47273 GCF_002341575.1 Marinobacter sp. UBA2498
TGGGTGAGCGAGCTGGAGTGGCGCGGTGCAGCCGGTCGTTTCGCGGCTCTGGAGTGGCAGTATGTGGGCGAGTTCTACGCCGAAAACAGCAACCAGACCCTGGTGAGTGACTATTGGCTGGTCGGTATGCGTGCCGGCGATTCAGTACGGATGGCGGATCAGACCCTGAACCTGTATGCCGGAATCCGCAATCTGCTGGATCAGGACTACTTCAGTAACGTGCGGATAAATGCCAACGCGAACCGCCCTGTGGAAGACCGGGGCTATTTCGAACCCGCCCCGGGAAGAACTTTTTATGCGGGCCTGGAATGGGTATTCTGAGGGGCGATAACAACACAAACAGTAGGGATTTTTAATTCATGCAAACCAAGTTCCTTCTCGAAGAAAGCCAGATGCCGAAATACTGGTACAACCTGCAGGCGGATCTGCCTGAGCCGTTGCCGGCCGTGCTGCACCCGGGCACCCAGCAGCCGGTGGGCCCGTCGGATCTTGAGCCCTTGTTTCCGATGGCCTTGATTGAACAGGAAGTGACCACTGAGCGGGAAATCGAGATCCCTGAGCCGGTGCGCGACGTTTACAACCTCTGGCGGCCGGCGCCTCTGTACCGGGCCCATCGCCTCGAGAAGGCCCTGGGCACACCGGCAAAAATCTTCTACAAATACGAAGGCGTCAGCCCGGCGGGCAGTCACAAACCGAACACTGCGATTCCCCAGGCCTTCTACAACCGCGAAGCCGGCATTCGCACCCTTACCACCGAAACCGGTGCAGGGCAGTGGGGCACATCGCTGTCCTTTGCCGGCTCTCTGTTCGATATCGACGTT
>NZ_DDOI01000136.1:47299-54240 GCF_002341575.1 Marinobacter sp. UBA2498
ATGTTACCGTGTTTCAGGTTCGGGTTTCCTACAACCAGAAACCCTATCGCCGGGCGGTCATGGAAACCTACGGCGCCAAATGTGTGGCTTCGCCCTCGGAACTGACCGAGTTTGGCCGCAAGGTGCTGGCTGAGACGCCGGACCACACGGGCAGCCTGGGTATTGCCATCTCCGAAGCGGTGGAACTGGCTGTCCAGGACCCGAACACGAAGTATGCCCTGGGTTCGGTGCTCAACCACGTATTGCTGCACCAGAGCATCATTGGCCTGGAAGCCATGCAGCAGATGGAAATGGCGGACTGCTGGCCCGATGTGATTGTGGGTTGTACTGGCGGTGGTTCC
This sequence comes from Marinobacter sp. UBA2498, assembly GCF_002341575.1. Lineage (NCBI taxonomy): Bacteria > Pseudomonadati > Pseudomonadota > Gammaproteobacteria > Pseudomonadales > Marinobacteraceae > Marinobacter > Marinobacter sp. UBA2498. Next base: position 47,641 of record NZ_DDOI01000136.1, read on the forward strand.
AACTTTGCCGGAATTGCTTTCCCGTTTATGGGGCACGCCCTGAGAGGCGGCGAGAAATCCCGGATTGTGGCGGTAGAGCCCTCGGCTTGTCCCACGCTGACCCGGGGCAAATACGCTTACGATTACGGCGATACCGCCCACATGACCCCGCTCACCAAGATGCATACCCTGGGCTCCGGCTTTACGCCGCCCGGATTCCACGCCGGTGGTCTGCGCTACCACGGTATGGCACCACTGGTGTCCCATGCCAAGGAACTGGGGCTTTTTGATGCGGTATCCTATACCCAGCGGGAATGCTTCGAGGCCGGTGTCCTGTTCGCCAGGAACGAGGGTATTGTGCCGGCTCCGGAAGCCAACCATGCGGTCAAGGGCGCCATCGACGAAGCCCTGCGCTGTAAGCGGGAAGGCAAGGAAGAGGTGATCCTGTTCAACCTCTGCGGCCATGGCCATTTCGATATGGCGGCCTACACCTCCTACTTCGCCGGTGAACTGAGCGACCACGAATACGACGAACAGGAACTGGCCATGGCCCTGTCCGGGCTGCCCTCGGTCAACGCCTGATCAGTCGTCTTTCGCCCGCTGTTTGAAAATCGTACCCCCGCCGCCGGCATCCAGTTGTCGGATGGCGGTGGGTGCGCCCTCGTCATCCAGTCGCACGTCTCCGATGCCCGCGCCGTTCCAGAGCCGCTCGCCGGCCTCGCGGCCCTCGGGTAGCCTGGGGGAAATCCACATGCGCCGTCTCTTGGTGAACCAGTTGAGGGGCGACCAGGGTGCGAACAGCCAGCGATTGAGCCGGTCCAGCCATTCCAGCAGGGCGTTGGGGAATTCGTTCTTGATGCCGCTACTGGTGATTTGCCAAACGCGGGGGCCGTTCTGTTTGTGGCGCACCCTCACATCGTAGGCAAACGAATAGTGAACATCGCCTGAGAGAATCACGAAGTGTCTGGGCGTTCGGGGGTGGCCGAAAATATTCAGTAGCACACTGGCCGCGCCCCGATGCGCCATCCAGTTTTCAGCATCCACCAACAGCGGCTTGCCAAAGAAGGTAAACACCCGCTGGATCATCTCGATGAGCTTTACCCCGAACATCGGCGCCGGCGAAACCACCACGACGGCATCCTCGCCCATGATTTCGTGTTGGAAATCGGTCAGTGATTCCCAGTCCATCAATCCGGAGGGGTGACTACGCCGGATTTCACTCCGCCAGCGATGGGTGCGGGTGTCCAGCACCACCAGTCTGGGTGATGTTGGCAGGCTGTAGTGCCAGTGTTGAAAGTGGAACAGCTGGTCGATCAGATCATCCTGAATGGCCGTATCCAGCTCGTGTTGCCCGTTGCTGGACTCGAACAGCCTCTGACACTGTTCGATCAGCTGCCCGAAATTGCCAGGCTGGTTGCCCCAGCCCTGGCACAAAAGATAGCCCAGCAGGGCATTGCCAATGATGCGCCGGGAAAAGGGGTGTTCGTAAGCGGTGGTTTCCCAGAGCGCGGAGAGATTCCAGTCGTCCGTCACGTCATGATCGTCAAAGATCATATAGACGGGCACGTTGGCCATGGCCCGCGCTGCCTGCGGAAGGCTCTTGCGGAACTCGTCGATGGCGGCCTGTTCTTTTCGATAGCGCGCCAGCTCGTCCGGGTCATCGACCGGTTCAGCACTGGTCACACACGCCCAGGGTTCCGGGGACCAGACCAGCAGATACATGGCCATCACCTCGGCAAAGGAAATCAGGTGATTGCCCGCATTGGCCGTGGTGAACACCGGTTTGCGGACGCCACCGAAGAAGCGCTCGGTCAGGTCTTCATTGAATTCGGATTCCGGCAGCAGTTCATCCCGGTGGTAATAGGCATTCGCCACCGAAGTCAGTTCCTTGCTGTGCGAAAGCGAGGCGCCTTCCAGTACCTCCTGGTAAAGGCCCAGTTGGTGAATGACACACTGGATGGCATGTAACATCGGGCCGGCCACATCATCGGCGTAAACCTGGTCGCCGGTCATCAGGAGCAGAGACGGAACGTCCTCAAGCTTCTTTGCCTTCTGCAGCTCTTCATCCACTCGAACCAGCCCGTCAGGAGAGGGGTGGTGGGGTCTTCGGCAGGAGCCGTGGAGTATTCGGTCCAGCCTGGATTTCAGGGTAAAGCCCGGCCTCTCCCGGCCCTCGGGGCAGAGATGTGGAGCCCACGTCCGGATCCACTTGCAAACCTCTGAGCCGTCGGCGGTGAGCCCCAGGTCGTATTCCAGCCGGGTGTCCTGTGGAAGAGCAGTTTCAGGAGTAATGGTCAGCAGATTCAACCAGGCTCGGGTACCGACCCACAGCCGGGTAATCTCTGAATTCTCCAGCGGGCGATCCAGGAGGAGATCTTCGCCCTGGAAAATTCGCACAGTGAAGGAGGCCCGCTCCATTGTGACGAGCCATAAAACTATCGCGTCAGGCGCTGAATGACGAAGTACCGGTCCGGCCAGTACCCCGTCGGATTTGCCACCAGGCTCCAGGTTCAGTCCTCCTCAACTTCCCTGGGCGGGCAGTGGTGGTCCTCCACCACGGTGCCATCGTCCACGCTCTCGAGGTGCACATCAAAGCCCCACAACCGGTGCACGTGCCGCAGGACTTCGTCAGTTTCCTTTCCAAGGGGGACGCGGTCCACGGGAATGTGGCGCAGGGTCAGTGAGCGATCGCCGCGGACATCCACATTCCATACCTGGATGTTGGGTTCCCGATAGCTGAGGTTGTACTGGCGCGCCAGCTTCTCTCGCAGGTCTCGGTAGCCGGGGTCGTCGTGGATGGCGGTTACCCGGTACACGTCTTCCTGATCATCATTCTGGATTGCGAAAAGTTTCAGATCCCGCATTACCTTGGGAGAGAGGAACTGCTGGATGAAGCTCTCATCCTTGAAGTTCTTCATCGCAAAATGCAGGGTTTCCAGCCAGTCGCTGCCAGCGATGTCCGGGAACCACTCCCGGTCTTCCTCGGTGGGGTTCTCGCAGATTCGGCGGAGATCCGTAAAGATGGAGAACCCAAGAGTGTAGGGATTAAGCCCGGAATACCAGGGACTGTTATATGGCGGCTGGTACACCACCGCCGAGTGGCTCTGCAGAAACTCGAGCATGAAGCCGTCGGTCACCAGCCCCTTGTCGTACATGCGATGCAGCAGGGTGTAGTGCCAGAAGGTGGCCCATCCTTCATTCATGACCTGGGTCTGGCGCTGGGGATAGAAGTACTGCCCAAGCTTCCGCACGATGCGGATGATTTCCCGCTGCCAGGTTTCCAGCAATGGCGCGTTTTTCTCGATGAAGTAGAGAATGTTCTCCTGGGGCTCCTCCGGATAGCGTTTACGTCGTTTTACCGGGTCATCATCGTCGTCCATTTTCGGAATGGTGCGCCAGAGATCGTTGATGCGCCGTTGCTGGTATTCTTCTCGTTCTTTCTGGCGTCGCATTTCTTCCGACGCCGATATCGGGGCAGGCCGCTTGTACCGATCCACCCCGTAGTTCATCAGGGCGTGGCAGGAATCCAGGATTTCCTCCACGGCGTCCACGCCATAGCGCTCCTCACACTCCGCCACGTAATGACGGGCAAACACCAGGTAATCGATGATCGCGCTGGCGTCGGTCCAGGTGCGGAACAGGTAGTTACCCTTGAAGAAGGAGTTGTGGCCATAAGAGGCATGGGCAATAACCAGCGCCTGCATCGGCAGGGTGTTTTCCTCCATCAGGTAGGCGATGCAGGGATTGGAGTTGATCACGATCTCGTAGGCCAGGCCCATCTGGCCGCGCTGATAGCCCTTTGAGGTGCTGAGAAACTGTTTGCCGAAGGACCAGTGATGGTAGCCAACGGGCATGCCCACGGAGCTGTAGGCGTCCATCATCTGTTCTGCGCTGATCACCTCGATCTGGTTCGGGTAGGTGTCCAGGTCGAACTCGGCGGCGCACTTGGCAATCTCGTCATCGTATTCCTGGATCAGCTCGAAGGTCCACTCAGAGCCTGTGGAGATTGGCTCCCGGGCCCTGGGCTGATCACTTCCCGGCATATTGGGGCGGTCCATGAGGTTGGTCATGCGGCTTTCCTCTCGAACAGCTGGCGGAATACCGGGTAGATTTCACCGGGGTCGGCGATCTGCTGCAGGGCAAAGCTCTGGGGGAATTGCTCCTGAATCTTCTCGTATTCATACCAGAGCATCTGGTGGTCCTGCGGCGTGATTTCCACATAGGCAAAGTACTGAACCAGCGGCAGGATATTGTCGGCCAGGATCTTGCCGCATACCGGGGAATCGTCGTTCCAGTTATCCCCGTCTGACGCCTGCGCTGCGTAGATGTTCCATTCTGCCGGGGAATAACGGGACTCAATAATCTTGTGCATCAGCTTGAGGGCGCTGGAGACGATCGTGCCCCCGGTTTCCCGCGAATAGAAGAACTCTTCCTCGTCCACTTCCTTGGCGCTGGTGTGATGTCGGATGAAGACCACTTCGATCTTCTTGTAGTTTTTCTTGAGGAACAGGTACAGCAGGATGAAAAACCGCTTGGCGATGTCCTTGTGCATCTGGGTCATGGATCCGGATACATCCATCAGGCAAAACATCACGGCGCTGGTGGCCGGCTGCGGTTTTTTCAGGTGCTGGCGATAGCGCAGGTCGATTTCATCAATGAAGGGAATGCGGCGAACGTTTGCTTTCAGTCGCGCGATTTCCTCCTCGAGTACCTGGATCTGATCCTCATGGCTGAACGCCGGGTCCAGATCTTCTGGCGCCGATTTCAGCGCTTCAAGCTGCTTTTCCAGATCCCGGATCTTCTTCTTGCGCGCCCCTCCCAGGCCCAGCCTGCGCGCGTGGGCCCCGCGCAATGAGCGCACTACATCAAGCTTGGCCGGCACCCCATCGGTGCTGAAGCCAGAGCGGACATATTTGAAGGCTTCGGTATCCTTGAGTTTCTTGCGGGCCAGGTTCGGCAGTTCGAGATCGTCGAACAGAAAATCCAGGAATTCTTCCTGCGTAATCTGGAAAGCGAACTCATCCATGCCTTCGCCGTCCGGGCTGGCCTGCCCCTGCCCGGAGCCCTGGCCCCCACCACCATCGGGCTTGGGAATGGTGTCACCGGCCACAAACTCCTGGTTGCCCGGATGCACCATCTCCCGCTTGCCGCCCTGGCCATGGTGAAAGATGGGTTCTTCAATGTCGCGAGACGGAATACTGACTTTCTCGCCCCGCTCTATATCGGTGATCGAGCGTTTCTGAACAGCATCCGACACCGCACGTTTGATGTGGTGTCGGTAACGGCGCAGGAACCGTTCACGGTTCACTGCGCTCTTGTTCTTACCGTTCAGTCGCCGGTCGACTATGTGGGTCATTCCCATGGCGTTACTCCAGCTCAGTGAATGGTCACTGACTTAGTGAGACTTGCGAACCCGCAGGTACCATTCAGCCAACAGCCGCACCTGCTTCTCCGTGTAGCCTCGGTCGACCATACGCTCGACGAACTGCTTGTGCTTGTTCTGATCTTCCTGACTCGCTTTCGGGTTGAAAGAAATCACAGGCAACAGATCCTCGGTGTTCGAGAACATTTTCTTCTCGATCACGGCGCGCAGTTTCTCGTAGCTGAGCCAGGACGGATTCTTGCCACCGTTGTTCGCCCGGGCCCGCAGGACGAAGTTGACCACTTCGTTGCGGAAATCCTTCGGGTTGGAAATGCCCGCCGGTTTCTCGATTTTTTCCAGCTCTTCGTTGATTGAGGAGCGGTCGAGGATCTCGCCGGTATCCGGATCCCGGTATTCCTGATCCTGAATCCAGAAATCAGCATAGGTGACGTAACGGTCGAACAGGTTCTGGCCGTATTCGCTGTAGCTCTCGAGGTATGCGGTCTGGATTTCCTTGCCGATAAACTGCACATAGTGCGGTGCCAGGAATTCCTTGATGAACCGGAGATACTTCTCATGAGTTTCAGCAGGGAACTGCTCCTGTTCGATCTGTTTTTCAAGAACGTAGAGCAGATGCACCGGGTTGGCGGCCACTTCAGTGGTGTCGAAATTGAACACCTTGGACAGGATCTTGAAGGCGAAACGTGTGGAGAGCCCATCCATACCTTCCATCACGCCGGCGGCGTCACGGTACTCCTGGATCGATTTGGCTTTCGGGTCCGTGTCCTTGATGTTCTGGCCGTCATAAACCCGCATCTTGGAGAAGATGCTGGAGTTTTCCGGCTCCTTGATGCGCGACAGCACGGAGAACTGGGCCAGCATGTCCAAAGTGTCGGGCGCGCAGGGAGCACCTTCCAGGGAGCTGTTGCTCAGCAGTTTCTTGTAGATCTCGATTTCCTCCGTAACCCGAACACAGTAGGGCACCTTGACGATATAGACCCGGTCAAGGAACGCCTCGTTGTGTTTGTTGTTGCGGAAGGTCTGCCACTCTGATTCGTTGGAGTGGGCCAGGATCACGCCATCAAAGGGCACCGAGCCCATGCCTTCGGTGGTGTTGTAGTTGCCTTCCTGGGTCGCGGTCAGCAACGGATGCAGGACCTTGATGGGAGCCTTGAACATCTCCACGAACTCCATCAGGCCCTGGTTGGCCTTACACAGGCCACCGCTGAAGCTGTACGCATCCGGATCATCCTGGGAGA
>NZ_DDOI01000060.1:0-7169 GCF_002341575.1 Marinobacter sp. UBA2498
CGGGGCGTTTTTATTTGGTCAGATGAAAAACAGAGACAATAAAAAACGGCAGCCAATCCTGGCTGCCGTTTTCGCAACTGATTTAAAAGTCAGCGCTACTGATCCGGCACCGCAATAGAAAGATCAAACCCACCACCGGGCCTCGGTGTCAAAGTAATCGGTCCTTCATTAATGGCCTGCGGAACCTGTATCTGATCAATCCCCGGCGGATTGCCGATGCTGAAATTCAGGTTCTGCCCGTCAAACCCTATCCCCAGTTGATCATTAAGAAAGGTTTGCGTAAAAGGCTCTTCTGGAATCTGTGCCTGCTGCCCAAAGATGATTGGTGGAATCGTTGGGGTAAACTCTGCTGGCGGCTGCGCCCGGGCGATTTCTTCCTGGGGCAGCAGCAGGGCGCGACGGAGGAATTCATCTTCTGCGTTTTCCAGAGCATCGGTCTTGCCCTCATCAACGTATCGTTGCAACGCTTCCCGGTAAGCTTCCTCTTCGGCTTCGGTCAGTACCGGTTCGCCGGGCGATATGGTGAGGGAGCGCAGGATACGTTGGCGGTCGGCTTCTGATTTCTTCCGTTCTTTGGGGACAACGATTACGGCGGAATCTTTCACATAGGTTTCCACCATCTCGTCCGAGGTCATGGTCTGAACGCCACCAAAGGCAGGTAATGCAACAACCAGACCGCTGATGGCGGTGGTGAGCAGGTGTCGGCGTTTCATAATCTGGCCTCTTTTGTTTAAAAAATACGCTCCCTTGAACGAGTATTCGGTTTGTCAGACAGGAATTCAAGCCAGATTATCTGGGATTGTGATCAGAATCTTTGATTTTTCGGTACTGTTACTAATCAACGCAAAATCGTGGTCGAATACCATGAACTTTTTGGGCATCGCAGGGCCTCAGTTCTACTATGAAAAATCCGTTCAGAAATCGCTTTCGTCGCTGGATTAACCGACGGATTCCGCGGTCCGATGTCCAGAGCTTCAGTCAGAAGAACATATTCATCCTGCCTACTGGTGCGGGACTCGTGTTCGGGCTGTTGCTCGTCATCATGCTTCTCACCGGCATCAATTATCAGAACAGCCTGATTTATCTGAGTACCTTTCTGCTTGGGGCGGTCTTTGTTGGCGCGATGCATCAGACCCATCGAAATCTGTCCGGCCTGGAACTCACGCTGGTTCAGCCAGGAGAGGGCTTTGCCGGTGATGATATTCCGTTTCGATTCCGCCTGATGGCAGGGCGGGATGACGCCATTGCCATCCTGCTGTCCTGCGAAGAGTCCGGCCTGGCCCCGGTTCACGTTCACTCGGGTCGTTCCCTTGATGTCACGCTTCCGGTTCATTCCGCTCATCGGGGGTATTTGCGGCCCGATCGGGTACGGATTGAAACGCGTTTTCCGTTCGGCCTCCTCAAGGCCTGGTCGTGGGTTCGGCCGGTATCCGCCGGTCTGGTATTCCCAAGGCCGGTTCCAGCTCCTGAGGCGTTCAGCACGGTAGAGGATGGTGAAGAGTCAGCAGAAGCACGATCCGTTGAAGGCAATGACCATGCGGATATCCGACCCTGGCGGGAAGGTGATCTCAGTCAGCGGGTGCTCTGGAAGCGGTTCGCACGAACCGGGCAAATGGTGGTGGCAGACTGGGAGGGTGAGCAGGGCAGTCCCTATTGGCTGGATTTCAACGCATACCCTGGCGCAGACCATGAGTTGCGGTTGAGTTACCTGGCGTTTCTGGTCAATGAACGGGGCAAAAGCGGCGTGCGTTTCGGGTTGAATCTTCCCGGGCAGATCATCGAGCCTGATTCGGGGCCGGCACACGCAGCACGGTGCCTGCGAGCATTGGCGGCCTGGGGTGAGGAACGGCCGCGGGATACCATGGCCGAGCCCCATGGAACGCGCAGGAATCCGATAGGAAACCCGCCGCAGTATGCAGGGGAGGAGCAGGCTTGAGTTTCCTGGACAGCATTAGAGGCACCCAATCGCAAGAAGCGTCAGCGACCAATCTGCCTTCGAGAGCCCTGCTCTGGCTGATTGCCAGTTTTGCGTTGCTGCTGTCGCCACAGTGGGACCGGTTACCGCTCTGGCTGATTGCGGCTTGCGCAGTGTTGGCCGCCTGGCGCTGGTTGGCGCAATACGGAAGGGTAAGGCTCCCTGGCCGCCTGTTACGCACGGGCATTATGCTGGTGCTGATCGGCGTCTATGTTGCAACAGTACAGGGGAGGTTCACGGTAGATACCGCAGCTTCGTTCTTCGTGCTGGCGGTAGGTCTCAAGTGGCTGGAGACCCGTTCGGTCAGGGACTTCTACGTTCTTTTTTTCATTCTTGTCTATCTGGCCTCGGTAAATTTCCTGTTTCATCAGGAGATTCTATGGGCACTGGTCAACTTCACCGGCATAACGCTGCTGCTGGTCGGGCTGCAAGTACTGAACGCACCGGAACTGCCCGGTGGCATGACTTCAGGCTGGCGCAGGCTGGGTGGAATGTTCCTCAAGACACTGCCAATCGTCGTTCTTTTATTCGTGTTTTTCCCGCGGATGTCGCCGCTGTGGAGTGTGCCGCTGGTGTCCGGTGAGGCCCGGACCGGGATCAGCGACACCATGAGGCCAGGGGATATTTCCAACCTTGCCCAGAGCAGTGAGAGGGCGTTCCGGGTAACCTTTGGCGGCGAGATGCCCGCCTACAGGGACAGGTACTGGCGAGGGCTTATTCTCGACTACCTGGATGGAGAAACCTGGCGCCAGGGTCAACAAGAACCATTTCGGGCCCTGGGCCGCGTAGCGGTTGATGGTGGAATAGGAGAGCTTGAGCCAAACCAGTATGACGTGTTGTTGGAACCTACGGACCAGCGCTGGGCATTTGCCCTGGAAGGTTCCCGTGCGGTATCGGATAACGTGTTCGAAGACAGCGCGGATCTTTTCCGTTTCCGGCGGCCGGCTGACAGCCCGGTACGTTACAGGCTGGCACTGGAGAGCGAAGCCTCTGTTGCCGAAAAACAAAGCGCTGCCGAACTGCGCCGCTATCTTCAGTTGCCGCAGGAGGGCAATCCCAGAGCGCGAGAATTTGCGCGGGAACTTCGCCGTACGATGGGCGACGAGCAGGTCGTTCGTACCCTGTTGCAGCGTTTTCGAGAACAGGAATACTTTTACACGCTCAGACCTCCTGCCATGCCTGTAGACGGCATTGATGCCCTGCTTTTCGACGAGAAGCGCGGTTTTTGCGCCCACTATGCTGGCGCAACCACATTCGTGTTGCGCGCTGCCGGTATTCCCTCGCGCGTTGTCGTCGGCTATCAGGGGGGCGAAAACGGGGCGGGGGGCGATTATCTGATTGTGCGGCAGTACGATGCCCATGCCTGGGTTGAGGCCTACATTGACGGCCGCGGATGGGTGAGAATCGACCCGACGGCCGCCATTGCACCGGATAGGATTGAGTCAGGCCTGAGAGATGCGGTGGCAGAGGAGGGATCCTTCCTGGAAAATAACTGGGCTTCTCCCCAGCGTTATGCAGATGTGGCCCTGGTGCAATGGGCGAGTCTTCAGCTGGATCGCATCAACTACCAGTGGCAGCGCTGGGTCGTCGGCTATCAGGGCCAGAGCCAGATGGATCTGATGTCCAGGTTGCCCGGTGGTTTCGGCATGCGTGAATTGGGATACATGACGGCGGGTATCGTTGGTGCCGGTTTGCTAATCGCTGGACTCATTTCCGCGTTGCAGATGCGACGTGGAGAAAGGCGAGACGCGTTCCGGAGGGTCGTGGATACGTGGCACCGTCTGTGCGCGAGTGCAGGCGTGCCTGTCCGGCATGGTGAAACGCCGTCGGTTCTTGCATCAAGGCTGGCAAAAGCTGAACCGGCTGCAGGGGATTCTGCCAGGCTTTTTGCCCGGATGGTGAACAGCCATTACTATAGCGCTGGTAAAGACGACGAGGGCGTTGAGCAGTTGAAGCGAATGCGCCGCTTGCTTGCAACCATGAAGCGCCAACTGCGCAGATCCGGAACCCGCACAGGAAGATCCAGTGACTGATATTGCCCAAGATATGCCCTGGCTGCGCCGTGCCTGGCAAACGGTTCAGAGCCGGGTCGCAGAAGACCGACTACCACACGCTCTCATACTCGTTGGTGAGTGTGGTGTGGGTAAGCGGTCCTGGGCAGAGGCTGTCGGTGGGCTGCTACTGTGCGATCAGCCATTGGGCCGGGAAGCGGGCCAGCCAATTGCCTGTGGCCGCTGTAAACAATGTGAACTTCTGGCCGCCGCCAGCCACCCGGATATCCGGATTTATGCGCCGGAAAAGTCCCGTATGGTCAAGGTGGATCAGGTCAGGGCTCTGTCGTCGTTTGCGGTGGCGTCTCCGCAGGTTGCCCACCATAAAGTGGCGATTATTGACCGGGCGGATCAGTTGAACATCAATGCGGCGAACGCATTGCTGAAAACACTTGAAGAGCCGCTGCCCGACGTAACCTTGATTCTGTTGCAGGAGAGCGGTCGCCCGGTGCTTCCTACCATCCGGTCCCGGTGCCAGACATTGACGGTTCCGGTGCCCGGTAACAGCGAAGCGAACCAGTGGCTCCTCACTCGGGTAAAGAATCTTCCCGAAGATACACAACCCTCTGCAGATGTTCTGGCCAAAGCTTTGATGCTGGCGGGTAATGCACCCAGATTGGCACTGGACTACGCAACAGGTGATTTCATCGGTTTGCGGGACACGGCCCTCGACCGCTTCAAGGATTTCATGAAGTCCAGGATTCCGGTCGGTGAGGCCGCCAGGGCGTTCAAGTCCATGGGCCTGGAAGATACGCTTTGGTTGTTCGAAACCTGGGCGGCTGATCTGGCACGCTTGATAGTCGGGGGCAGTGCTCGGGACGCCGATGCGGCCGATATGCTCGGATTTCTTGCCAAAACGACGCCCGGCTGGCGGGCCCATGAGTTGCTCGATATGGTAAAGGAATCACGCGCAGCGGGTGTCTACAACGCCAGCCCCGAGCTGGAAGCCAGTCGTCTTCTGATCGCCTGGCAAAAGCTGATGCCGGTGAAACGCCCTGCTGCCTAGTGGATATCCCGGCAGAATTGCGTCTTTGGGGGCAACAACTGCTATGATTCCGGAATGAAAGGGATTTTCGGATCCCGATAACCGTTCAAAACGATCTAAGAGAAAGGTGTCAGTTATGGGGCCAGGTTTTGGTGCGCGCAGTGGCATACTCACCCTGACAATCAAGGATAAAGCAGTGCTCTACGCGGCATACATGCCGTATATTCGCCAGGGCGGTCTGTTCATCCCGACCCAGAAACAATATCAGTTGGGCGACGAAGTCTTCCTGCTTCTCAACCTGATGGACGAGCCTGAAAAAATTCCGGTCGCCGGCAAGGTAATCTGGATAACGCCGAAAGGTGCCCAGGGCAACCGCGCCGCGGGTATCGGTGTCCAGTTCAACGGTGATGATGAGACCGCCCGAACCAAGATTGAATCCTACCTGGCAGGCTCGCTGAGCTCCGATCGCCCCACCCATACAATGTGAAGGCGGAGCCTGGATGAGCGACATGTCGTTTCCCACGGACACCCCCGGAAACCAGGTGAAGGACGGGAGCATTGAAAACCCCGCCCGGTCGTTCCGCGAGTCCGATTGGAAACTCCGGCACATCACCCTGGCCGGCCTTAGCTGGCCTGCCGCTACTGATGCCCAAGATAATACACCGATCATAATGCTGCATGGTTGGCTCGATAACAGCCTTACCTTTGTGAAGCTCGCACCGGAGCTGGCGCGACTCGGGCCCGTCTACGCGCTGGACTTCGCCGGGCATGGCCATTCCGGGCACCGGCCAGAGGGGCAGAGTTACCTCTTGATGGACTATGTGGCGGATCTTGCCGAGCTGGTTGAACGCTATTTCCAGGAAACACCGGATGGCAGGATCAACCTGGTCGGGCACTCGCTTGGGGGGATTGTCGGAGCGCTCTACGCGGCCGCCTTTCCGGAGCGAATTCGAAACCTTGTCATGATCGACAGCCTGGGCGCACTGAGCCGTCCGGTTAAGGAAACCATTCCCCAGCTCCGGAAAGCTGTGAAAAAACGCATTGCCGGCTCTGGCCGCCAGGTTGTCTATCCGGATATCGCCACGGCCGCCAAAGCACGGGAGGGCGGGCTGAGCCCGCTCAGCCCCGAGGCCGCGCTGACACTCATTCCGCGCAATATGAAACCCGAGGGAGAGGGCTACGTCTGGCAGACCGATCCCAGGTTACGGCACCCGTCTCCATTGATGATGACCGAAGAGCAGGTGCTGGCTTCGCTGTCTGCTATCGAAACCCATGTGCTTTTTGTCAGAGCCGATGCAGGACTTCTTTCGTACAGAAAGGATCTGGATAAACGCGCTGACGCTATCGCCAACCTCCAGATCGTTAACGTGCCGGGAGGTCACCATTGCCATCTGGATGGCGAGACCGGGCCGGCTGCAACAGCCATCAGACAATTCCTGGAAAATGAGTAATCGCTTGCTGAAATTACTGTTCACACGTTTCTTGGTTCCGATCCTCGGATTATTGGCTCTGTCTTCCGGTGTGCAGTCTGCTCCGGAGGATATGCCCGAGGCCTATCAACAGTCGACGCTTGAAGATACGGTCTCGATTCAGTCGTCGGGACACCTGGTATTGTTCAGCCCCGTGCGGGAAGTCAATAACGAGATTCGCTCCGAAACCCTGGCCCGCTTGCCCGTGACTGGGGAAGGGCGCCTGTACCGGATTGCCCGAGACTCAAGTCGCGAGGAAGCGCGGGACCACTACCTCGCTCTATTGCGCGAGAGAAACGCCCAGATTCTGTTCGAGTGCTCCAGTATCCGTTGTGGAAGAAGCAACGTATGGGCGAACCAGATCTTTAATCAGGCGGTTCTCTATGGCCGTGATGCAACCCAGGATTATCTGGTGGCGGGCACCGTTGCCGAGGACGGCGCCCGTTGGCTGACCCTCATTTACACGGTGACTCGCGGCAACCTTCGGGAGTATGTGTGGGTGGAGCACCTGCGGGTCGAATCCGGCGCGACCATTCCCGGCTTTGGCACCATGGCCAACCGCGTTGAAGGGCCGATTATTGTTCCCTGGCAAGGCGGTGTAACCTACCGGTTCGACTGGCAGGCAACGGATCGTAGGCGGGTGAATGATCTGGCCCGTGAAGAGGGGACGGTGGTTGCACTGGTGGGCT
>NZ_DDOI01000060.1:7281-8354 GCF_002341575.1 Marinobacter sp. UBA2498
TTGCACTGGTGGGCTATTCTGTATTGGAGACTGATGAGTCCTTCAGTGATGCGATGGAGCGTGCCCGCCTGGCTACCGAATCGTTGTCGGAGGTCCTGTCCAAAACGGGTGTCTCCCGGGCTCAACAGGAGATAATCGTTGTGGGGCCGGCAGGTGTCTTCAGTGATCCAGACAGGCAGGGCGACCGGGTAGAAGTGGTGGTGATCTCGAGGTAATGATTATGGGCACATCAAAGGATGACGATCAGGATCCAAAGGACAAGCCCTCAGAGAAAGATCCGCAGGACAACGTCTCGAAGGTCCTGAGCAGCTCTGATGTCTCCGCTACCCGTGCTCCGGCAAACCCGGAAAAAGTGGATAACCGAAACAAACCACGCAAGACTGTCGCTCTGGCTCTGGGCAGCGGCGGCGCACGGGGCTATGCCCACATTGGCGCCATTGAAATTCTTGTAGAGCGCGGCTACGACATTGTCGCAATCTCTGGATGTTCCATGGGAGCGTTGATTGGCGGCATGTTCGGCGCCGGCAAGATGCAAGACTATAAGGACTGGGTTACGGGGCTTGGCCAGTTTGATGTCCTGAAGCTGCTGGATGTCACCTTCAACTCGGTTGGGGCGATTCGCGGAGAGAAGATCTTTTCTGTCGTCCGGGAGATGCTTGAGGACACCCGGATTGAGGATCTCCCCATTTCCTTTACCGCCGTGGCTACGGATCTGCTTGCCCACAAGGAAATCTGGTTCCAGGAAGGTCCGTTGGACCAAGCCATACGTGCCTCTGTAGCGATTCCCAGCGTTGTCACGCCCTTGGTCCTCAATGGCCGTGTTCTGGTCGACGGAGCCCTGCTTAATCCGCTACCGATCATTCCGACCATCTCCTCCCACGCTGATATGATTGTGGCGGTCAACCTGAGTGGTGAAGATGACCGCAGACGCCGGATTCCGGATGCGGCGTTTTCTCCTGTGGAGCGTGAAAACAAGGACATGGAGGAATGGGTAGACACGATTCGTGAAAAAGCATCGCGCTGGTTCGACTGGGACGCCCTGAAATCCCTTACTGCCCGGAAGCCGGACAACG
>NZ_DDOI01000044.1:0-152 GCF_002341575.1 Marinobacter sp. UBA2498
GTCAACTGGCTGATCAAGCCCTTCACCATGTTTGCCATTGCCTGGTTCTTTCTGATGGTGGTGTTCGAGCCATGGATCGCGCCGGGACTGGCCAGCGAGTACCTGGCCGGGGCGATCCTGTTGGGTGCGGCGCCCTGCACCGCCATGGTGTT
>NZ_DDOI01000044.1:218-721 GCF_002341575.1 Marinobacter sp. UBA2498
CGCCATGGTGTTCGTGTGGAGCTTCCTGACCAAAGGCGATGCCGCCTACACTCTGGTGCAGGTATCGCTTAACGACATCATCATGCTGTTTGCCTTCGCGCCTATTGTTGTTTTCCTGCTGGGCATTTCCGACATCCAGGTGCCCTGGGATACCGTGCTGCTGTCCGTCGTCCTGTACATCGTGATTCCGCTAACAGCCGGCTACCTGACCCGTCGCGCCCTGATTTCGCGCCACGGTCAGCAGTGGTACGACGATGTCTTTATGAAGCGGCTCAGCCCGGTCACCCCGGCAGCGCTGATTGTCACTCTGGTACTGCTGTTCGCCTTCCAGGGCGAGGTAATCCTGAACAACCCCCTGCACATCGTGCTGATTGCCGTGCCGCTGATTGTTCAGACCTTCCTGATTTTCTTCCTGGCCTACGGCTGGGCGAGGCTGTGGAAAGTACGCCACTGTATCGCAGCGCCTGGCGCCATGATCGGTGCCAGCAACTTCTTCGAACTGG
>NZ_DDOI01000044.1:815-1101 GCF_002341575.1 Marinobacter sp. UBA2498
TCTTCGAACTGGCCGTGGCCGCAGCCATCGCACTGTTCGGCCTGCAATCCGGCGCAGCGCTGGCCACCGTGGTTGGTGTGCTGGTGGAAGTACCGCTCATGCTGATGCTGGTCAAAATAGCTAATCGCACCCGGGACCGGTTTCCGGCATAAGCCGCAGAGGCCAGCGCCAGACTTCGGATCATGGCGCTGGCTTCACTCGCACTATCTGTTCAGCCCACCCCCACCCTGCTAATATCCCGCCCACATTTCTGACGCACCGAATCTGACGGAATCCACGCAATGGA
>NZ_DDOI01000044.1:1223-1990 GCF_002341575.1 Marinobacter sp. UBA2498
GTTTTCCAGGCCCTTTTCCTTGGCCTTCTCCAGGGACTGACCGAATTCCTGCCCATCTCCAGCTCCGCTCACCTGATCCTCACCCCGGCGCTGTTCGGCTGGACCGATCAGGGCGTAGGCTTCGACCTGTCGGTGCACGTCGGGACCTTACTGGCGGTTGTGCTCTATTTCCGGAGGGATGTTTTTGGTATTGCCCGGGACGGACTGATTTCCGTCAGCCGCCGCAAAATCGTTGGCCAGGGCGCCCTTGCCTGGTACCTCGTCATCGGCACCATCCCTGCGGGCCTGGCCGGCCTGGCGTTGCTGGATATGATCGACAACGAACTGCGGGCGGTGGAAGTCATCTTCTTCACCACCCTGTTCTTCGGCCTGCTCCTCGGCCTTGCAGACTGGTTGCCCAAACGTCAGCGCACCCTCGACAAACTGAACTGGAAAGACGCCGTCCTGGTTGGCATCGCCCAGGCCATGGCCCTCGTCCCCGGCACCTCCCGTTCCGGCGTAACCATCACCGCCGGCCTGTTCCTGGGCATGACCCGCGAAACCGCCTCCAGGTTCTCATTCCTGTTGGCAATCCCCATCATCGTGCTGGCATCAGCCGTGAAACTGCTGGAAGTGGCAACTTCGGATGTGATCGTCGACTGGAGTGGTTTTCTGATTGGCGGGGTGACTTCATTCCTGATGGCCATTACCGCAATCCACTTCTTCCTTAAGTGGCTCAACAAGGTAGGCATGTGGCCGTACGTTATCTATCGGATTGTTCTGGCGGG
>NZ_DDOI01000044.1:2159-2594 GCF_002341575.1 Marinobacter sp. UBA2498
CATCAAAGTTCACCTGCACCCGAGTATGGTGCCCGGTGCCCTCCGAATTCATCACGATGCCCTCGCCAAACTTGGGATGGCGCACCCGCTGACCCAGGCTGAAACCGGATTGCTGGGCCGAATCCTGGCTGAACATGCTCTCATTCGGACGCGCCACCATAGCGGGGCGGGTCACTGTGTTGCGCAGCCGCACTTCCAGCAGACAGTCACCCGGAATCTCCCGGACAAACCGCGACAACGCATTGAACTTTTCCTGACCGTACAAACGCCGGGATTCGGCGTAAGTAAGCACCAGCTTTTTCATGGCCCGGGTGATGCCCACGTAGGCCAGGCGGCGCTCCTCTTCCATGCGACCAGGTTCTTCCAGGGACATGCCGTGGGGGAACAGCCCCTCTTCCACGCCCGCCAGGAAAACCAGGGGGAACTCCAGACCCT
>NZ_DDOI01000044.1:2707-2896 GCF_002341575.1 Marinobacter sp. UBA2498
GGGGGAACTCCAGACCCTTGGCGGAATGCAGGGTCATTAACTGAACGCTGTCCTCATGGTCCTCGGCCTGGGATTCACCGGCATCCAGAGCCGCCTGAGCAATGAATTCCGACAGCGCGTCCACGCCGTCCTCCACCTCATAGTCAGACAACGCATTGACCAGTTCCTCGAGGTTCTCCACCCGGGCCT
>NZ_DDOI01000086.1:0-458 GCF_002341575.1 Marinobacter sp. UBA2498
ATCCTGATCGACGAAGCCAGAACGCCGCTGATTATCTCCGGGGCAGCCGAGGACAGTTCAAAGCTTTATCAGGCCATCAATGAACTGATCCCCAACCTCGAAAAGGGCGAAGTGCCTGAGGAAGGAGAGCCGACCGGTGACTTCACCATCGATGAGAAATCCCGCCAGGTTGAGCTGACAGAAAGCGGTCACGAGAAGGTTGAAGAGCTTCTCCTTGAGCGTGGCCTTCTGAAGGAAGGTGAGAGCCTCTATTCCGCCGCCAACCTCAGCCTGTTGCACCATGTGCACTCAGCATTGCGGGCCCACCACCTGTTCCAGAAAGACGTGGATTATATCGTCCAGGGCGGCCAGGTGGTCATCGTCGACGAGCATACCGGTCGTACCATGCCGGGTCGTCGCTGGAGTGAAGGTCTGCACCAGGCCGTTGAGGCCAAAGAGGGCGTCAAGATTCAGGCCGA
>NZ_DDOI01000086.1:614-953 GCF_002341575.1 Marinobacter sp. UBA2498
GGCCGGCATGACCGGTACGGCAGATACCGAAGCCTTCGAGTTTCGCCAGATCTACGGCCTCGATGTGGTGGTCATTCCCCCCAACAAGCCGATCCAGCGGACCGATTACAACGACCTGGTCTACCTGACCCAGGAAGAGAAATTCCACGCCATTATTGACGAGATCAAGGATGTCACTGCCGAAGGACGTCCGATTCTCGTCGGTACCGCCTCCATCGAGGCCTCCGAACTGCTCTCCATGCTGCTCAAGAAGGCGCGGATCGAACACAAGATCCTGAACGCCAAGCAGCACGAATCCGAAGCCCATATCATTGCCCAGGCGGGCCGCCCCGGGGCGGT
>NZ_DDOI01000086.1:1037-29318 GCF_002341575.1 Marinobacter sp. UBA2498
ACCATCGCCACCAACATGGCCGGCCGTGGTACCGATATCGTGCTGGGCGGTAACTGGGAACACGAAGTTGCCGCCATGGACAATCCCTCCGAAGAGGAAATTGCCAGGGCCAAGGCCGAGTGGACCGAGCGTCACAATCAGGTGCTGGAGGCCGGCGGTCTGCACATCATTGGTACCGAGCGTCACGAATCCCGTCGAATTGACAACCAGCTTCGCGGTCGTGCCGGGCGTCAGGGTGATCCTGGCTCCTCAAGGTTCTTCCTGTCTCTGGAAGACAACCTTATGCGCATCTTTGCCCCAGACCGGGTCAAGAGCCTGATGCAGGCCATGGGCATGAAGAAGGGGGAGGCCATCGAGCACCGGATGGTGACCAACGCGATCGAGAAATCCCAGCGCAAGGTGGAAGGTCGCAACTTCGACATGCGTAAGACCCTGCTGGAATACGATGACGTAGCCAACGACCAGCGCACGGTTATCTACGACCAGCGCAACGAAGTCATGTCTTCAGACGACATTTCGGACATGGTGACGACCATTCGGGAAGACGTTGTCGATTCGCTGATCAGTGAATACATTCCGCCCCAGAGTATGCCGGAACAATGGGACGTCGCCGGGCTGGAAGCACAGCTCCAGTCAGAGATGGCGATTGATCTGCCGGTTCAGAAGTGGCTGGAAGAAGACAACAAGCTGTACGAAGAAAACCTGCGCCAGAAGATTCTCGACGAGATCGTGGCTGCCTACCAGGCCAAGGAAGAGATTGCCGGTTCCGAGGCCATGCGCAAGTTCGAGAAGCAGGTGTTCCTGCAGGTGCTCGATACCCTCTGGAAAGAGCATCTTTCCAATATGGACCATCTGCGCCGTGGTATCCATCTGCGGGGTTATGCCCAGAAGAACCCCAAGCAGGAGTATAAACGCGAGGCGTTCAACCTGTTTGAAACCATGCTAGATACCATGAAGCGGGATGTTACCCGGGTACTCTGCCACGTGCGTGTCCAGAGCCGTGAGGAGATGGAAGAAGTCGAGCGCCGTCGCAAACAGGAGCTGGAAGAAGAGCTCGCAAAGGCCCGTCTGCGCCACGACGAAACCAGCGCCACGGCCCAGAGCCAGGGTGAGGGTGAGGCTGACGAAGCCCGGCAGTCGACTCCGGAAACCTTCGTTCGACAGGAGCGCAAGGTGGGTCGAAACGAACCCTGCCCCTGCGGGTCCGGCAAGAAGTACAAGCAGTGTCATGGCAAGGTCAGCTGATTCAGAGCACTGACCGCACCATCGGAACCCGCACTCTGCCAGCCACAACTGGTGGGATGCGGGTTTTTTCGTTTTCAGCGGGTCGTGTGTTACCTCGAGCGCACCCCCAGACAAGAGGAGTGGCACAATGGCGGTAGGTCCGGGAACCTTACCTGAGTTTTATCCGGTAGCCGGAATCAAGGTCGGCATAGCCAGTGCCGGTATAAAGAAGCCGGGACGTAAGGACGTGGTTGTTTTCGAGCTGGCCCCGGAAAGCCGGGTTGCCGGTATCTTCACGAAAAACCAGTTCTGTGCAGCGCCGGTTACCCTCAGCCGCCGGCATCTGGCCGAGACCTCGCCTCGGTACCTCTTGATCAACACGGGCAATGCCAACGCCGGTACGGGTGAGCAAGGTATGCGGGATGCTATGGCCTGTTGCCAGGCCTTGGCAAAGCAGGCTGGCGTCACGGAAGCCGAAATTCTGCCGTTTTCCACGGGGGTGATTGGCGAGCCGTTGCCGGTCCAGAAGATCGTTGGCGCGCTTCCGGAGGCTTTGGCGAACACTGTAGAGAATCGCTGGGCTGAAGCGGCCAGTGGCATCATGACCACGGACACCCGCCCCAAGGGCGCTTCCTGTCAGATTGAGCTGGATGGTCACACGGTAACCATCTCGGGCATCAGCAAGGGTGCGGGCATGATTCGTCCCAACATGGCGACGATGCTCGGTTTTATTGCCACCGATGCCCGGATTGCGCCGGAACTGCTGCAGACGCTTGCCTCGGAACTGGGGGAAAAGTCCTTCAACCGCATCACTATCGATGGCGACACCTCTACCAATGACGCCTGCATGCTGATGGCCAGCGGCCAGTATTCCGGCCCAGAGATTACGGCCTCCAGCGCGGCGCTGCCGAAGCTGCGGGAGGCCTTGCAGGCAATCTATCTGGAACTGGCCCACGCCATTGTCCGCGACGGCGAAGGAGCAACCAAGTTTGTCACCATCGACGTCAGCGGAGCGGCCGGTCAGCAGGAGGCTCTGGACGTTGCCTATACCGTGGCGCATTCGCCGTTGGTCAAGACCGCACTGTTCGCCTCGGACCCGAATTGGGGCCGGATTCTGGCGGCGGTTGGTCGCGCCGGTGTCGAAGGACTGGACCTCAATGCCCTTGAAATCTATCTGGGCGATGTCTGCCTGGTCCGCAACGGTGGCCGGGCCGAGGATTACTCGGAAGCCCGCGGGCAGGCCGTGATGGACCGGGAAGAGATCACCATTGCCATCGACCTCAAGCGGGGTGATGTTCGGGAAACCGTGTGGACCTGTGATTTCTCCCACGATTACGTGACTATCAACGCCGAGTATCGTACCTGAGCATGTCTGCCAGAGAGACGCCGGTCAAAGAGGTTCACGTTGCCGTGGCGGTCATCGTCCGTGATGGCCGTGTGCTGATCGCCCGACGGCCAGACCACGTTCACCAAGGGGGCTTACTGGAGTTTCCCGGTGGCAAGGTGGAGCCTGGCGAGACGGTTCAGGCGGCGCTTGTGCGCGAAATTGCCGAGGAAACCGGTCTTCACGTGCCGGCGGGTTCCCTGGAGCCTGTTATCGGTATTCGGCACGATTATGGCGACAAGCGGGTTTTCCTGGACGTCTGGGAAACCAGTTCTGCCGGGGGCGAAGCAAGGGGATGTGAGGGGCAGCCCGTGGAATGGCTGACCCCGGAGCAGCTTCGGGATGAGGATTTCCCCGCCGCCAACCGGCCGATCATTCGCGCTCTGCGTTTGCCCCGGCAGTTGGCAATCACCGGTTCCGAGAATGGCCTGGAGCCAACCCTTGCGCACCTTCAGGAGGGTCTGAGCGCCGCTCGACCACCGCTGGTACTGCTCCGGGCTCCGGCGTTGAGACCGCCGGCCTATCGGGAGTTGGCGGCGAACGCGTTGCCGGTTTGTGAAAAGGCCAGAGCCGCCCTGATTGTGCACGGTGGACCGGAGGTATTCCGCGCCATACCCGGCGCCCGTGGGCTGCACCTGCCCTGGCGCGAGGCGAACAAACTCTCGGCCAGACCGGTTCCGGAAGATGTCTGGCTGGGGGTTTCCTGCCATGACAGGCAGGAAATCGATCATGCGACGGCTATCGGAGCGGACTACGTGACCCTGGGGCCAGTCCAGCCGACCGAAAGCCATCCGGGTGCGCCGACCCTGGGATGGTCGGTCTTTGCCGACCTGGTGTCGGAAGCGGTGCTTCCGGTATTTGCCCTGGGCGGTTTGTCGCCCGGCGATCTCCGCGAGGCTCGCCAGCGGGGCGGTCAGGGCATCGCCGGAATCCGCTTCTGGTGGCCGCAAAGCTGATACTTGTCAGCGACGCCGTGGCCATGTCTGTTATGCTGTCGTTCCTGCATTTTTCACCATCTTGCACAACCGATTCCGGGAGAGACCGTGAGTAAACTGACCCATCTCGACGACAAGGGCGAAGCCCGCATGGTGGATGTGACCGACAAGGCGGCCACCGAACGCGAGGCCCGCGCTGAAGCTACCATCCGCATGGCGCCGGAAACCCTGAACATGATTATTGAGGGTGAGCATCCCAAAGGGGATGTCCTGGCTGTTGCCCGCATCGCCGGTATCATGGCCGCAAAGAAAACCCATGATCTGATTCCCTTGTGTCATGCGCTGAACCTGACGTCAGTGAAAGTTGAACTGACTCCGGGCGACGACGGGGCATCTGTACATATCCTGACCCGCTGCAAACTTTCCGGCCAGACCGGTGTCGAGATGGAGGCGTTAACCGCGGCAAGCGTGGCGGCACTGACGCTGTACGACATGTGCAAGGCGGTCGATCGTGGCATGGAGATTGATTCCGTGCGTCTGCTGGAGAAGAAAGGCGGCCGCAGTGGCCACTGGGTCGCCGATAAAGCCTGATCTGGCGGACCGCCGCGCTCGTAAGTGTTGGTTACCAAGACCACTCCGGAGGAGCGACAGTGCCGAGACTACGCCAAGCGGGCGGGCCCGTGATAGAATGCGCGGCCCGATTGACTGAACCACGAGGAAACACTGTGGCTGTTCGTTACATCCAGACCTGCCGGTTGCCGACCCCGTTCGGGGTATTTGATATGCACGGCTTTGAAGAACCGGACACCGGAAAGGAACACGTTGCCCTGACTCTCGGTGACCTGGATAGCGACGAACCCATGCTGGCCCGCACGCATTCCGAATGTCTGACCGGCGACGCCCTCTATAGCATGCGGTGTGATTGCGGCTACCAGCTGGAAGAGGCGCTGCGCAGCATTGCCCGGGAAGGTCGGGGTATCCTCATGTATCTGCGTCAGGAGGGTCGGGGAATCGGCCTGTTGAACAAGATCCGCGCCTACCATCTGCAGGATCAGGGCGCGGATACGGTAGAGGCCAATGAGCGCTTGGGTTTCGCGGCCGATCTTCGTGACTACAGCATGTGCAAAGACATGCTGGAGCATCTCGGTATCAGGAGCCTGAGGCTGATGACCAATAATCCCCGCAAGGTCAAAGCGCTCTCCTCCTACGGCATCGACATTACGGAAAGGGTACCTCTGCACGTGGGCCGCAACCCCCACAATGAACACTACCTCGATACCAAGCAGAGCAAGCTCGGCCACTGGCTGGAGACCCATCAGGACGACGATCCCGAAATCTGAGCTGGATTTGTCGCCACATACGAAAAAGCCCGCGAACTCCGCGGGCTTTTTGCATTCTCAGGTTTGTGTTCCGTCTATTTGACGGCTTTCAGGTTCTGGTGGCGCAGGGTCTCGATCCGCGTGCGGATAGACGATTCAATACCTGCGGCGTCCAGACTACATTCGGCCAGCAGCTCGCCGTGCTTGCCGTGGTCCATAAAGGTATCGGGCAGGCCCAGTTGAAGTACCGGCATGGTAACCAGGCGGCTGTTCAGGAATTCGGTCACGGCGCTGCCTGCACCACCGGCAATGGCGTTTTCTTCCAGGGTCACCAGTAGTTCATGCTGCTCGGCCAGCTCCAGCACCAGTTCTTCATCCAGGGGTTTGACGAAACGCATGTCTGCGACCGTCGCGCCGATGGCTTCTGCTGCCTCCAGAGCAGGCGCCAGCAGGGTGCCAAAGTTGAGGATGGCAACACCTTTGCCGTTGCGAATCCGGCGGCCCTTGCCAATCTCAAGCGGCGTCAGTTCCTGTTGAATTTCGGCACCGGGGCCCGTGCCACGGGGGTAGCGCACCGATGCCGGTCCTTCGTAGAGCATGCCGGTCTGGAGCATCTGGCGGGTTTCGTTTTCGTCCGACGGTGTCATCACCACCATGTTCGGCACGCAGCGCAGGTAGCTGATGTCGAAAGCGCCAGCGTGGGTCGGACCGTCTTCACCGACCAGGCCTGCGCGATCAATCGCGAACAGCACATCCAGATTCTGGATAGCGACATCGTGAATCAGTTGATCGTACGCCCGCTGCAGGAACGTCGAGTAGATGGCGACCACCGGCTTGGCGCCGTCACAGGCGAGCCCTGCGGCCAGCGTGACTGCGTGCTGTTCGGCGATGGCGACATCGAAGTAGCGTTCCGGGAAGCGCTGTGAGAATGCCAGCAGATCCGAGCCTTCACACATGGCCGGGGTGATGCCCACCACGCGCTCATCCTGTTCGGCGGAATCGCACAGCCATTGCCCGAAGACGTTGGCATATTTGGGCTTCTTCGGTTTCGGCTTGACCGGTTCGGGTTTACTGGGTGGAACCGGCTCGATCTTGTTGATGGCGTGATAGCCGATCGGATCGGCTTCGGCCGGGGCAAAACCCTTGCCTTTGGTCGTCACCACATGCAGGAACTGCGGACCTTCAAGTTCGCGGATGTTCTCCAGGGTTTCAACCAGCAGGGGCAGGTCGTGGCCATCGATCGGGCCGATGTAGTTGAACCCCAGTTCCTCGAACAGCGTGCCAGGGGCAATCATGCCCTTGAAGTGTTCCTCGGTCTTCTTGGCCAGCGCCATCAGGTGTGGCGCTCCCTGCAGAACCTTCTTGCTGCTATCGCGGACCTGATTGTAGGTGCGACTGGACAGCAGTTTGGCAAAGTAGTTGGACAGCCCGCCAACGTTCCGGGAAATCGACATGTCATTGTCGTTGAGGATCACCAGCATGTCGGCGTGCAGGTGACCGGCGTGGTTCAGTGCCTCGAACGCCATGCCGGCGGTCATGGCGCCGTCACCAATAACGGCAATGCTCTTTCGGCCGGTCTGCTGCAGGCGTGCTGCGATCGCCATGCCCAGCGCTGCGCTGATGGAAGTGCTGGAATGGCCGACGCCAAAGGTGTCGTAGTCGCTTTCGGCCCGTTTCGGGAAGCCGGCCAGACCGCCTTTGCGGCGGATGCTTCCCATGGACTCTTTCCGTCCGGTCAGGATCTTGTGGGGGTAGGCCTGATGGCCGACGTCCCACACCAGGCGGTCGCTCGGCGTATCAAAGACGTAGTGAAGGGCGACGGTAAGCTCAAGCACGCCCAGGCCGGCCCCGAAATGACCGCCAGTCTGGCCCACTGACCATAACAGAAAGGCCCTGAGCTCCCGGGCCAGCCGGGTCAGCTGTTCCGGGGCCAGCTCTCTGAGCTGGGCCGGTTCGTCAATCCGGTCCAGAAGCGGCGTATTGGGCCGCTGTGACGGGATTTCCTTGAAAATATAAGTGTCCTGCATCTGCTCGGGTCTTTTCCGGTACGTTCAGTAACTGACTGGCATTATAAGGGAACAGGGGAAGCTGTTTCACACAAAGCGGGCCAGTTGTTACGAAAATATTTACGGCCAGTGTGCGCCTTCGGAGCGCCGGGGTTCAATGGGTTCTTGCCACCACGTAATCGGCCATTGCCCGCAGGGGGTCTGCTTCGGGACCAAACGCCTGCAAACTTTGCTGGGCCTGTTCCAGCAGATTGGCCAGGTGCTCCCTGGCGCCTTCCAGGCCAAGCAGGGCGGGGTAGGTGGGTTTGGCGCGGGCGGCATCCGAGCCCTGGGGTTTGCCAATGACCGTTGTATCGCCCTCGATGTCCAGAAGGTCATCCTGAACCTGAAAGGCCAGGCCCAGGGCTTTGGCATACTGCGTCAGGGAAGCCAGGGCCTGTTCGTCGACCGACGGCGCCGTCAGGGCGCCAATTCGCACGCTGGTTTCGATAAGGGCGCCAGTCTTGTGGCGGTGCATGGTTTCAAGTTGCGCCAGGGCCAGGGTTTTGCCGACGGACTCCAGATCGATGGCCTGGCCACCAACCATTCCTCCGTGGCCACTGGCCCGGGCCAGTTCCCGGACCATGATCAGACGCACCGATTCAGACAGTCCCGGCGCTTCGGCAAGCCAGCCAAAAGCCAGTGCCTGCAGGGCATCGCCAGCAAGGATGGCGGTGGCTTCGTCGAACGCAATGTGGGTCGTAGGCCGTCCGCGGCGCAATTCATCGTCATCCATGGCCGGCAGGTCATCGTGGATCAGCGAGTAGGCGTGGATCAGTTCCACTGAGCAGGCCGGGATCAGGGCCTCGTCACCGGTCTGTCCACTTGCCTTTGCCGCTGCAAGACACAGTGCCGGCCGGATTCGCTTGCCACCGCCCAGCACGCTGTAGCGCATGGCTTCCTGCAGCCGGCCAGAGGCGGAATCACGGGTAATGCACCGATCCAGTTCCGCATCGACGCGGGCCCGGCAGGTTTCCAGAAAATCAGAGGCAAGCAGGTTCTTTCCGGACATCAGTCAGCATCATCCGGTGAGAACGGGCGGGTTTCCAGGGTGCCGTCGCTGTTCTGGACCAGTTGTTCGACCCGTTGCTCGGCGCTCTTCAACGCCTGCTGGCATTCCCGGGTCAGCTTTACACCCCGCTCGAACGCCGTCAGGGACTGTTCCAGGGACAGCTCGCCCTGCTCCAGATCGCGAACCAGCTTTTCCAGTTCATCAAGAGACTTCTCAAAATCAGCTATCGATGTGGCGCCTTGTTCACCGGCCATCAGAGGCCCTCCGATCGGGTGGCAGAATTTCGCGGATTATACCAGAGCCAGATCGCTATCGCCGCCAGTGGAAGTGACGTCGTTCACCGGTCCGGGCATCCGGACCCCAGTTCTGTTCCGTCACCTCGATTTCACCGCTGGCTGAAACGGTCACCACGGTGGTTGCCCGGGTGCCGTAATCTGAGCCGACGATAAAGGGCGACGACAGGAAGCGCTCGGTCTCCAGCCCAACGCCGGTGTCAGGCAGCAGGTGGTCCGGTGCCGGCGTGCTGTCCTGAAGCAGAGGAATCAATTCGTTGTGCAGCTTTTCTGCGTGGCGGCCGGCAGCGGCAACGGTGTCCCCTGCGGCCTGTCGGAGGCGCAGAAGTTTGGGCCAGGGTGTCTGCAGAAGGTGATTGCTCAGGCCGTAGACCCCGCGGTGGATCCGCCGGCCGGGGTGGGCATCCCGGTTACTGAAATACCAGCCGTCTCCCGTGGTCAGGTGAACGAGGTTGAAGCCGGAAAACTGATCGGCTTCATCAAGTAGATAGCCCTCAAGCCTATCCCGGGAATCGGTGAGGGCCCGCAAGGGCAGTTCGCCCCGGCTGATTCGACCGGTCTCCGGTGTGCCTTCCCGTACATTGGTCACGGCACTGACCTCGCCATCGGCATTGACTGCAAGCCAGGTGCCCCCGGAAAGCAGATCACGGCCGGCAAGCACGCGGGTGCCGGATTCTGTGGTCCACCAGTCCATGGCGGCTGTTGGGCGACAGAAGAATTCATCCCGGTTGGCGGCAACAACCAGCGGGAAATGAGGGTTCTGGCCAAGGGCGAAAGCGATCAGGCACATGGTTTAGGAGTAGGCTCCCGGATTTAATGAAGTTGACTCTTGCGCTGTGTATCATACCAGCCTTGGTTTTCCCGGGTGCGTCTCAAACTATGACCCTTTTCTATGTAATAGCATCTTATCTGGCCCTTGGCGCCCTGGCGGGCACCGTCGCGGGCCTGTTTGGCATTGGCGGCGGGCTGATCATCGTGCCTGTGCTGATGTTCAGCTTTGGTCTGCAGGGAATCAATCCGGACATTATTCCCCATCTGGCGGTTGGCACCTCGCTGGCGACCATTGTCTTTACCTCGGTCAGCTCCATTCGCTCCCACAACAAGCACGGTGCCGTGCGCTGGGATCTGTTCCGGCCCATGACCGCGGGGATTGTGGCCGGTGCCCTGGTTGGCGCCTGGACCGCGTCCCTGATGAGCGGGCGAGCGCTGGAACTGCTGATCGGTATTTTCGTGATTCTGGTGGGCCTGAAGATGTTTTACCAGGTCGACCCCAAGCCCGGTCGTGATGTTCCCGGCGTCGCAGGGCTGGGCGTTGCCGGGGGCGGTATCGGCTGGGCGTCGGCGATTTTCGGAATCGGCGGTGGAACTCTGACGGTTCCCTATCTGAGCTGGTGCAACGTGCGGATGCAGCAGGCGGTGGGCACATCGGCTGCCTGCGGCCTGCCTATCGCCATTGCCGGTGCTCTGGGTAACATCTGGACAGGGTGGGACAATCCCGCACTGCCGGAACCGAGCGCCGGCTTCATTTATCTGCCGGCCCTGATCGGTATTATTCTCACCAGCGTTTTCTTTGCCCGGGTGGGCGCCAATCTGGCACATCGGCTGAACCCCCGGATTCTCAAGCGTACTTTCTCCATCATGCTCCTGCTGGTGGGGCTCCGTTTTCTCCTGAGCTGAGAGGTAGTATATGCTGCAGCATCCCCAGATTGATCCGGTGGCCATTGCCATCGGCCCCCTCAAGATCCACTGGTACGGTCTGACTTATCTGTTCGGTTTTCTAGCCGGCTGGTGGCTTGGACGCATTCGCACCCGCAAGCCCTGGTCGCCGATCAACGAAGAGCAGATGGGCGACCTTCTGTTTTACCTGGCCCTGGGGGTCATCCTGGGCGGCCGCTTCGGCTATGTCCTGTTCTACAACTTTGACGCCTTCCTGGCGGACCCGCTCTGGCTGCTGCGGGTCTGGGAAGGGGGCATGTCTTTCCACGGCGGTTTGCTGGGCGTGATGTTTGCCATGTGGTGGTATGGCCGCAAGGTGGGCAGCGGATTCTGGCGCCTGGCCGACTTTGTGGCGCCGCTGGTGCCCCTTGGACTCGGCGCAGGGCGGATCGGCAACTTTATTAACGGCGAGTTGTGGGGCAAGCCCACTGACGTTGCCTGGGGTATGGTGTTTCGAACGGCTCCGGATTCTCTCGCCCGTCATCCCTCCCAGCTTTACCAGTTTGCCCTGGAAGGCGTTGCCCTGTTCGTGATCCTGTGGTGGTTCTCATCCCGGCAGCGCCCGACCATGGCGGTTTCCGGTCTGTTCCTCATTTGCTACGGCGTGTTCCGCTTCCTGGTGGAATTCGTGCGTCAGCCGGATCCGCAGCTGGGCTATCTTGCCTTTGACTGGCTTACCATGGGGCAGGTACTGTCCTTCCCGATGATCGTTGCCGGCGCCGCCCTGATGTTTATTGCCTACCGGAGACAAGCCCGATGAAAGCCTATCTCGACCTTATGCAAGACGTTGTTGATAACGGATTCGACAAGGGAGACCGCACCGGTGTCGGCACCCGGTCGGTGTTTGGCCGTCAGATTCGCTTCAACCTCCAGGAGGGCTTTCCGCTGGTCACTACCAAGAAAGTCCACCTGCGCAGCATCATTTACGAACTGCTCTGGTTCCTGCGGGGCTCCACCGACAACTCCTGGCTGCAGGAACGGAAGGTCTCGATCTGGAACGAGTGGGCATTGGAGAATGGTGACCTTGGGCCTATCTATGGCAAACAGTGGCGAAGCTGGCAGTGCCCCAATGGCGAGGTGGTTGACCAGATCAGCGAAGTGATCGAGCAGATTCGCACCAAACCGAATTCCCGCCGGCTGATCGTGTCCGCCTGGAACCCCGCTGAGCTTCCGGATGAGTCCATCGGTCCCCAGGATAACGTTCGCGAGGGTCGCATGGCGCTGGCACCCTGTCACTGCCTTTTCCAGTTCTACGTGGCCGACGGCAAGCTCTCCTGCCAGCTTTACCAGCGAAGCGCCGATCTGTTCCTGGGCGTACCTTTTAATATTGCCTCGTACGCCTTGCTGACGCACATGATTGCCCAGCAGTGTGATCTGGATGTCGGTGAGTTTGTGCATACCTTCGGCGACTGCCATCTGTACCAGAACCACCTGACCGACGACATCGTCTTCGAGCAGCTGAAACGCGAGCCCCGGGCCCTGCCTAAACTCGTGATCAAGCGCAAGCCCGCGAGCATCTTCGAATACGAGCTGGAAGATTTCGAGTTTGAGGGTTATGACCCCTATCCGGGCATCAAGGCGCCGATTGCCATTTGACCGAACCCCGAAGAGACGAGTACATGAGAAAAGCCCTGATCGTTGCCATGTCCCGTAACCGGGTTATTGGCCGTAACAACAAACTGCCCTGGTATCTTCCGGGTGACCTTCGTTATTTCAAGCAGGCTACCATGGGCAAGCCCATTATCATGGGCAGGAAGACCTGGGACTCCATTGGGCGGCCATTGCCGGGACGGATGAACGTGGTGATCTCGCGCAATGAAGAGTGGGAAGCGCCAACCGGAACAGTGGCTGCGAAGTCTTTGCCCGAAGCGCTGGTGAAGGCCGAGGCGCAGGCGGAGCTGGAAGGTGGTGACGAAGTGATGATTATCGGTGGCGGGCAGATCTACGCCGAGGCATTGCCGATGGTTGATCGGATGTACATCACCCAGGTGCACGCTGAGGTGGACGGCGATGCGTTTTTTCCGGAAGTAAACTGGGATGAGTGGGAAGAAATCGGACGGGAGGATTTCTCCGCGTCCGATAACAACCCTTACGACTACAGTTTCGTGGTCTATCAGCGTCAGGCTTAAGCCTGACGAGGCGGGCGCTTGCCTGCGGGCTTGCCGCCCTTGCCGGGCGGTTTGCCTCGACCACCGGGGCCGCCACGACCCTTCGGGCCACCTTTCTTGAAACCGCCTTTCGGGCCCTTGCGATTCTCGCCCGGACGACCGCCGCCACCTTTACGATCACGGCGGGGAGGTGTTGCCGACACGGTTGGCAAGGCCTCTGGCTGCTCGAGGGGCAGGGAGCCTGGCTGGGCTGCTTCCATCCAGCAGGCGAGGGCGCCGGCTACCATGGCCATGTCCATGTCATTGCGCTCGGCGATTTCGTCCAGCAGCGACATCGCCTTTGCCAACTTCTTGTCTTCCGCAAAGCCCAGCAGTTGGGACTCGAACTGCTGCTCCCTCATTTTCTTGAGCTCAACGGGAGACGGCAACTCGTAAGCTTCCATCGGCGAGTTTGTTGCGCGTTCAAGCGTTCGCAGCCAACTGCGCTCGCGGGGTGTTACCAGCAGGATCGCCTTGCCTTCGCGACCGGCACGACCAGTACGACCAACCCGATGGATGTACGCTTCAGTGTCGTAGGGAACGTCGTAGTTGATGACGTGTGTGATACGGGACACGTCCAGACCGCGTGCTGCCACGTCGGTGGCAATGATAATGTCTTTCTTTCCGCGCTTCAGGTCTTCAACCGTTTGTTCACGCTGGCGTTGGTTCAGGTCACCGCTCAGGGGCGCGACCGCGTGGCCCCGGGCAGAAAGCTTTTCGGCCAGCATGGTGGTTTCCGCTTTGGTGCGCACAAAAATTATGGCGGCATCAATCGGCTCAACTTCCAGAATGCGGGTCAGGGCATCCAGCTTGCGCTCAGCATAGACCGGCAGAACGAACTGGGAGATACGCTCGACCGTGCGGGTTTCGCTTTCAATGCGAACTTCTGTGGCGTTGCGCAGGTAGGTCTGGGCCACTTTCTTGATCTGCGGCGGCATGGTGGCCGAGAACAATGCCCGTTGGCAGTTCTCCGGGGTCTTAGCCAGGATCGCTTCCACGTCGTCGATAAAGCCCATGCGCAGCATTTCGTCGGCTTCATCAAGAACCAGCGCTTTCAGGCTGTCCAGCTTCAGGGTACCTTTGCGCAGGTGGTCGAGCATCCGGCCCGGTGTGCCCACGATCACCTGGGCACCGCGACGCAGGCCCTTGATCTGGGGATAAAAGTCCTGGCCACCGTAAATGGGCAGAACGTGGAAATTCCGGAACTTGCTGGCATAGGTGGTAAACGCTTCCGCCACCTGGATGGCAAGTTCCCGTGTTGGGGCCAGAACCAGGATCTGGGGATCGGTAACAGAGGCGTCAATCCGGCTCAGCAGGGGCAATGCAAATGCCGCGGTCTTACCGGTTCCGGTCTGGGCAACGCCCAGCAGATGGTTACCGGCCAGCAGCGCGGGGATCGCCTGGGCCTGGATGGGTGACGGGGTTTCGTAGCCAACGGCGGACACAGCTTCAAGTACGGCTGGATCCAGCCCCAGTTCGGCAAAGGACAATTCAGACATTGATTCACTCGGAATTCGGGAGGTAGAGCATTGCCGGGCAATGCATGTTGTGCCGACATTATAGCGGCTTTGTTGCTGCTTTAATACGCAAAACCCCGGCGAGGCTATAGGTAGTTGCCGGGGACAGGCCATTGCGTTGCCATCCGATGCCGGGGAATCTTTGTCATGAGTCCTGTAGGCAGCTAACCGCTGCTCGGGCTCGGCACTCTGCGCCGCCAGACGGTAACCGTGTTCGGCCAGGAAAAATGGCGGCTCAGGCCGCCATTTCCGATTTCAGGGCATCGATGATGATGCGGGCGAAATCTTCCGGTGAATCTTCCTGCAGGAAATGTCCGCCCCGAAGCGTGATGTGAGGCTGGCCGTGGGCACCGGGAATCCGGCGCTGCATGTGCCTGTCGCCGCCCCGGGTAATCGGGTCGCCACTGCTGAAGCAGGTGATGAAGGGCTTCTTCCACTTCTCCAGGACCTGCCAGGCCGCCTTGTTGGCGTCGCTGTCCGGTGTATCCGGTTCCGTCGGAACCAGTTTTGGAAACGCCCTGGCTCCGGCCTTGAACTCTGCTGACGGGAATGGGGCTTCGTAAGCGGCAATTTCAGCTTTGCTCAGGGTGCGATCGGTGCCCAGTTGCACGATACGACCGACCGGGAACCAGGGGCTGTGGGTGGCAAATGCCTTCCACATGGAAAATACCGCTGGAACAGGCGTTTCGCCGGTCGGCAGCATGCCGTTTCCGACGATGATTCGGCTGAATCGCTGACGGTGTTCCGCGGCCAGTCGCAGGCCCAGCAACGATCCCCAGTTCTGGCACACAAGGGTGATATTGGTCAGGTTGAGCTGTTCAAGCCAACTGGCCAGCCACGTGAGATGGCGGCCGTAACTGTAGTCTGTAACCGACGCCGGCTTGTCGGATTTGCCGAAGCCGATCAGATCCGGGGCCAACACCCGGTGACCGGCCTCGGCCACCAGAGGGATCATGTGCCGGTACAGGTAGGACCAGGATGGTTCGCCGTGGAGCATGAGAACCGGCGAGGCGTTTCTAGGGCCTTCGTCAACGTAGTGCATCCGGAGACCCGGTTCTACGTCAAGATGGTTTGGAGCAAAGGGGTAATCCGGAAGACCTGCGAAGCGGGCTTCATCGGTTCTCAGAATACGCATGCCATCGACTGTCCTGACTGATTGGTTGCGTGATTGCCGGGCGGCATCCGGTGCTCATAGTGCCCTACTACAATCGTCGAAGATCAGGATAAAGCAGATGGAAATTTTGTGTGTTTGAGTTGCGTAACAGAGCGTTGTGGCTTTGAATCAGGACGCAATGCCAAACAGGCGTTCGGGGTTGTCAACGCGGGCCAGAGCGTCATCGCAACAATTGACGGCGCCGCAATCGTCGGCTGAGCAAAGGCCAATGGTCTGGCACTCCATGTTCTGGTGCTGGTCGCCCTCATTCCGGAAAATCCGGGCCCTGGAGAGAATCGAGTGGCAGTGGCCACAAAGGAGTGTGGGAACCGCGCTGCCTTCAGCAAGAAGTGCTGTGTATTGATGTTGTTCAGTCATAAATATCCTCCTGATACTGCCCAACATATGGGCCAAGTATGACATTTCAAAGTCGGGATGCCGGTGTTATACGGCTTAACTGTCAGGATCGACCAGTGGCCGACGGTTGGAGCGCTTGTCATCCCAGTCAAGTTCCTTGGGGTCATACCAGCCGATTGCCCCCAGCACTCTCTCCCGAGTCTGTGGCGACAGGGTAGGCCACAGCTCCTGGAAGTCCTCGAGGCCGAGCTCCCTCTGCTTCATCTGCTTGCTCTGGAGCCGGTTGATAATGCGTGGTAGCTGCAGGGCCTCGCCTAGCTGACCCGGCACCATGACTTCCTGACCCATCACTTTGCGCCGGTGCGTTCGGGCGGCCAGAACCTTGCGCAACTCGGTGGCCGCATCCAGGGCTGTTTCGATGGTGAAGGTTTCCAGTTCCAACAACATGACCTGTCTATTAGTTGATCAACAACCGTCCACTATAACCCGAAGACAGCTACAGTGGCCACGCCAGCGTGGTAGGGTAGAATGACTCGTTATATCGCAGAACCAACATCAGGGAACCGCATAATCTATGTACGCAAAACTTGAAACACGGACTTTTCTGGCGTTGCTGGTCGGCGTTTCCCTTGCCTTTGTTTTTCTTATGAAGCCCTTTTTCGGGCCCATATTCTGGGCGGTCGCCATCGCCCTGATTTTCCACCCGGTGCAGCAACTGCTGGAGCGGAAACTCGGGGACAGGCCCAATGTAAATGCACTGATTACCCTGTGTATCTGCATGTTCATCGTGGTTATCCCGGTTCTGGTACTGGTGACCTCATTGGTTGCCGAGGGCGTCGCGCTTTATCAGCAGATCCAGAGTGGTGAAATACGCCCCGGGGAATACATAGATCGGGTCAACCAGTCGTTCCCCGCCATCCAGGCCTTCCTGGCACAGTTTGATATCAGCTTTGCCGAGCTGAGGGACCGGGCCGTGAGTATCTTTGTCGGAGGAAGCCAGTTCCTGGGCAGGCAGGCGCTGGGCGTGGGCCAGAATACCTTCCAGTTTTTTCTGGGCCTGGCCTTGATGGTGTATCTGGCGTTCTTTCTGCTTCGGGATGGCCGTGCGCTGGTCGAGCTGATGATTCGGGCTCTGCCGCTGGGCGATGAGCGGGAGCGGTTGCTGTTTGCCAAGTTTGCGGAGGTGACCCGCGCGACCGTCAAGGGCAACCTGCTGATTGCCATCATCCAGGGGGCTCTGGGCGGGCTGATTTTCTGGATCCTGGGCATCAGCGGTGCGTTGCTCTGGGGTGTGGTTATGGCGATCGTATCGCTGTTGCCGGCTGTGGGTGCGGCGTTGGTCTGGGTGCCGGCAGCCATCTACCTGGCGGCCGTGGGCGATGTTGTCGAAGCGGTGGTGCTGACAGCCTTTGGCGTGGTGGTCATCGGGTTGGCAGACAACCTGCTGCGCCCGGTACTGGTTGGTCGTGATACCAAACTGCCGGACTACATTGTTCTGTTGTCGACCCTTGGGGGCATTGTCATGTTCGGCATCAACGGATTCGTAATGGGACCGCTGGTAGCTGCACTGTTTATGGCGTTCTGGGGCATTTTCATCCGCGAATTCAGCGAAGAAGCCCACCGCCCAGCCGCTTCTGCGGACGAAGAGACCCCTGCGCAAAGCAAGAAAACGGGACATGATGTCCCGTAAGGCGACATGCGACAAAAGTATGGTAGTCTTTTAACCGTTTGCCCCAGCCTGTGGAGATAGGCACCACACAACAAGAAAGAAACGGATATCGATGAGATATCAGGAGTTAGCAGGTGAGTACCATGAGAAACGCAACAACCCGATTGGGACGCCTGGCCGCAGCGGCCGGATTGGCGGTCACACTGGGCTTTGCCCCTGCAGCCTTCGCGGATGAGATCGTTGCACTCAAGAACGCGCTCTACGGAGCAGGATACGACATTACCAATGTCAGCCCGCAGATGGATGACTCAACCCGGTCCGCGCTAACCCGGTTCCAGCAGGATAATGGTCTTCAGGCCACGGGAAATCTGGACGATCCGACCAAGGAAGCCTTGGGTATGATATCGGTTCAGGTTGCCGCTTCGGCACCGTCACAGTCCGCCGCAGCCAGCAGCGCGCCGGCTCAGGAGTCGGCTTCTTCCGCGGCAGAAACCTCGGCCCCGGAGCCTGAGCAGGATGACGCCATTGAAGAAGAGGAAGATGGCGGCTGGTCGCTCTGGTAATCGGAGTTTCCTGAACAAAAAAGCCCGGCGAGATGTCCCGCCGGGCTTTTTTGTTGGTTCAGGATCTCAGTGCTCAGTCGAGCTTTTCGAGATCCCTAACGGCGCCCTTATCGGCGCTCGTGGCCAGTAGCGCATAGGCTTTCAGGGCTGCAGACACCTTGCGGTCCCGTGGCAGTTCCGGTTTCCAGCCCTTGGCGTCCCTGGCTTCCCGGCGACGATCCAGTTCGGGCTGATCCAGCTCCACGTTGATGCTCCGGTTCGGAATGTCGATGCGGATTGTGTCGCCATTTTCGATCAGGCCAATGGCTCCGCCGGCGGCCGCTTCCGGCGACGCGTGGCCGATGGACAGGCCGGAAGTGCCGCCAGAGAAACGCCCGTCCGTCAGTAGCGCGCAGTCTTTGCCGAGTCCCTTGGATTTCAGGTAGCTGGTCGGATACAGCATTTCCTGCATGCCCGGTCCGCCACGGGGCCCTTCGTAACGGATGATGACAACCTCGCCCGGCTTGACCTCGTCGGAGAGAATTCCGGCAACGGCGGAATCCTGGCTCTCGAATACCCTTGCCTTGCCTTCGAACACGAAGATGCTCTCGTCTACGCCCGCAGTCTTGACCACGCAGCCGTCAAGGGCAATATTGCCATAGAGTACGGCCAGGCCGCCTTCGGAACTGTAGGCGTTCTCAACCGAGCGGATGCAGCCGGTTTCCCGGTCACCGTCCAGGGTTGGCCAGCGGGTGCTCTGGGAGAACGCGGTCTGCGTGGGAATGCCGGCAGGGCCGGCCTTGTAGAACTCGACCACTTCGGTGGGCGGCGACCTCATGATATCCCAGGTCTCGAGCGCTTCTCGCATGGTCTTGCTGTGCACGGTGGGAAGGTCGGTGTTGATCAGGCCGCCCCGTTCCAGCTCGCCGAGAATGCCCATGATACCGCCGGCCCGGTGCACATCTTCCATGTGATATTTGGGTGAGTTCGGAGCCACTTTGCAAAGTTGCGGTACACGACGTGACAGTTGGTCGATCTCGTTCAGGGTGAACGGGACACCGCCTTCCTGGGCTGCCGCCAGCAAATGGAGGATGGTGTTGGTTGAGCCGCCCATGGCGATGTCCATGACCATGGCGTTTTCGAAAGCCGCCATTGAAGCAATGCTCAACGGCAGTACGCTGGCGTCATCCTCCTCGTAATAGCGCCGCGCATTCTCCACAATCTGTCGACCGGCTTTGAGGAACAGCTGCTCCCGGTCGGCGTGCGTTGCCAGGAGCGAACCGTTGCCCGGCAGCGCCAGACCGATGGCCTCGGTGAGGCAGTTCATGGAGTTGGCGGTGAACATGCCGGAACAGGAGCCACAGGTCGGACAGGCGCTGCGCTCATACTCTTCCACCTGTTCGTCGGAGGCATTGGGATCTGCAGCAATGACCATGGCGTCCACCAGGTCGAGCTTGTGCTCCGACAGTTTGGTCTTGCCTGCTTCCATGGGGCCGCCAGAGACGAAGATCGTGGGGATGTTGAGGCGCATGGCAGCCATCAGCATGCCCGGGGTGATCTTGTCGCAGTTGGAAATACACACAAGCGCATCGGCACAGTGGGCATTGACCATGTACTCTACGGAGTCGGCGATGATCTCCCGGGATGGCAGGGAGTAAAGCATGCCGTCATGGCCCATGGCGATGCCATCATCGACCGCGATGGTGTTGAATTCCTTGGCAACACCGCCGGCGGACTCGATTTCGCGGCACACCAGTTGCCCGAGGTCCTTAAGGTGCACGTGGCCGGGCACGAACTGGGTGAAAGAGTTGGCAACCGCGATGATCGGTTTGCCGAAGTCGCCGTCTTTCATGCCGGTGGCGCGCCAGAGGGCACGGGCGCCGGCCATGTTGCGGCCTGCGGTGGAGGTCCGCGAACGATACTGAGGCATGGGGTTCTTTTCTCTCTGTTGTTACCTGATGACGTTGATCAAAAAAACAGAGGATACCAGATTAGACTCCAGGCGCATGGTTGTTTTCAGAGCCTCTGTTTACAATAGTTAACACAGTTGCCAACTTATTTTCCGGTTTGATCCGACAAGGAGTATGCCTATGGCCGGCCAGGAAAGCCTGCCGCTTCGTCGCCTTAAAGAGTTCCAGCCTTTGAACCGGCTGACCGATGACCAGTTGGTTTTGCTTGCCAGCCGGGCCGAGCGTCGTACCCATGGGCCCGGGCAGAGGGTTCTGGAACGTGGTGTCCGTGACGGTCTCGATTTTTTCCTGGTGGCAGGAAAGATTGAGCTTGAGTCCGTGGATGGCCGAAAAACGATCATCGAAGCCGAAACAGAGAAAGCCCAGAACCCGATTGCCAGACTCCAGCCACGGATGTACGACGTTACAGCCGTCAAACCCTCGGAATTCCTGGTCGTCGAGCAGGACATCCTTAACCAGTTGCTGCGATCGGCGCCTGTCGAACAGGTTGAGATGGATTCAGGTGAAGGCAATGGAGGGCTCGAGAGCGAGGAACATCACCTGCTGATGGAATTCCTGTCGGAGCTGAGATCGAACCAGGTGAAGCTTCCCAGTGTGCCGGATGTGGCCTGGAAGGTCCGGCGGGCGGTAGATCGCGAGGAGTCGACGGCGGATCAGGTGGCCCTTGCCGTATCGGCCGACCCGGCGATGGCGGCCAAGCTCGTTCGCGCCTGTAACAGCCCGCTATATCGCGGATTCAGTGATGTCCGGAATGTCCGGGAAGCAGTGGTCCGTTTGGGCATGCGCACCACCCGCCAGCTGGTGACGGTGTTTTCCATGCGTGAGGTGTTCAAGACCCGTCAGGCGTCGCTTCAGAAAGAGATGGAAAAGCTTTGGCGTCACTCTCGTGAAGTGGCTGCCCTTTGCTGGGTCCTGGCGGATCACGCCACCAAACTGAATCCGGAGGAGGCGTTGCTGGCGGGTCTGCTCCATGATATCGGCGTGGTACCGATCCTGGTCCAGGCGGAACATCATGTGAATCTCTTTGCCGATGAGGCCAACCTCAGCCATGCAATCCGCGAACTCAGGGCGGATGTGGGTACGGCGGTTCTGGAGAACTGGTCGTTCCCGCCGGCGTTCGTTGAGGCAGTCCGTCATGCCGAGGACTGGGGCTATGAATGCCGAGAGACATCACCCCAATTGGTGGATGTGGTTATCGTGGCGCAATTGCATTCGATGATCGGTTCCAGCCAGAATGCCGAGCTTCCCCCGTTCGACCAGGTGCCGGCGTATCGGCGTCTGGGCGAGCTTGAACTCAATGCTTCTCGCAGTTTGCAGCTTCTGACGGAGGCCAGGGCCCGGGTCGACGAAGTTCAGCAATTGCTGTCCATCCGGTGATTGTCCGGGCTGTGTAAACTGTGGAGTCTGCTTTCCGGTGACTGTTGCACTTATGAATGTACCTTTGTTCCCCCTGAATTCCATCGTCCTGCCCAGGGGGAGGATTCCCTTGCAGCTGTTCGAGCCGCGCTACATCGACATGCTGACCCGTTGTCTCAAGGAGGATCGTGGGTTCGTTGTGGTGCTGTTGCAGGAAGGCGGAGAGGCCGGGCGCACCGCCGCCTTCTACGATATCGGCACCTATGTACGTATTATTGATTTCCAGCAGCTGGAAAACGGCCTTCTGGGGATTACCGTTGAGGGCGAATCCAAGGTCTCCGTGGTCCGCAGCTGGCAGCAGGAAGACGGCCTGAATGTGGGGGACGTCGAGTGCCTGATTGAAGAGGCAGAGAGTGAGGTGCCGGAGCGTTTCAGCGAGTTGCCCTCGGTTCTGAAGGCGTTGTTTCGTCATCCGGTCATCCGGGACCTGAACATGGACATTGACTATGGTGATGCCCGGGATGTTGGCTGGCGGCTCACGGAACTTCTGCCCCTGGACAAACAGGAGAAGCAGAAGCTGGTGGAATTGCAGGACCCTCTGGAGCGGCTCACCCGGCTACAGGGGCTTCTGGAGGCGCTGGAAGAAGGCTAGGTGCCAGCAACCGGCCTGAAGTTCAGAACCGCCTGATCCCAGGACAGCAGGATGTAGGCTCCCGTAAGGATTAACCAAACCACCGCTGCACCAACGATGGTGATATCCGGCGCCAACGGAACCTTGTCATAGCGGCTGTAACTGGCCCGCACCGCACCGGTGACAGCCAGCGCAAGCAGCAGTCCTCCAATCACATCGGTGAACCAGTGCACCCCAAGGTAGAGCCGGCTCAAAGCCACGGGCACCAGTGGCAGCGAGAGCAGCACGTAGTATTGCCAACGTCTCCGATGCCTGCTTTCGCCGGCGACGAAACTTGCCAGCAGCGTCACCAGCAGGGTGATGCCCGCCGTGTGACCACTGGGAAAAGCGCCGGAATTCGGCGGGCCCATGACTTCATCCGGCCGGGGCACGCCCAGCAGCGCCTTCAGGCCCCAGACCAGAACCACCGTCACTGCGATAGCCGCCAGAACATGGATGGCCGCGGCGTAATAGCCCCGGAATAGCAGTGCCGCGCAGGCGAGCACTCCGGCGGTCATTAACACCGGCGCGTCACCCAGCAGGGTAATGGCAATGAAGGGACCGTCCAGCAGAGGTTGCCGGAGTTGCTCAAACCAGAGAAGGGTGGCCTGATCGAACCCATCCAGGAGGCTGGTGGCGGTAGCCAACTGCCCCCAGATCAGAAGTAGTGCGGAGGCACCCAGCGCCAGCATGAATGAGGCCAGCGGGAATTCGCCCTCCCGGGCCGGCCGTTGATTCGTGTACAAGCGCCAGAAACGGTTCGTAGCCTCGTACTGCGCCATCCACTGCTTCAGCCAGCGGTAGAAACGGCTGTCCTCCCCGAGCCCCAGCTGAAACCTCAACAGCACGAAATAGACCACCGTCAGGGCCGCGAGGCTGATGCCGATGACCGCGTAAAAATGCGCCGGAGGCCTGATATCACTGGCCAGGGCACTGCCCACCAGAAACCCCGGGAAGATGTAGACTGGCGCCCAGGCAACAGCGGAGCCGATGTTGAAAGCCAGAAAGCGTCGCCAGGACATCATCAGGGCCCCGGCCACGAGCGGGATGATCGGTCTGACCGGGCCGACGAAGCGGCCGATGATCACACTCTTGCCGCCGTGACGCTTGAAGAAGCGCTCCCCGGTACCGATGATTTTTGGATAGCGGCTCAGTGGCCAGGCGGTTGTCAGGCGCCCCTGCAGCAGTCGCCCCAGGCCAAAACTTGCCGTGTCGCCGGCGATGGCCCCAAGGCCCGCCCAAAGCAGTGCTTCCGCAAGCGGCATGCCGGTCTCCCCCGCCAATACGGCGACGGCAAACAGGATGGCGACACCCGGGACAATAATGCCGGCTATAGCGAGTGATTCGATGAAGGCAGTCGTAAACAGGGCTGTTGCCAGCCAGCCGGGATGCAGGCTGAGCCATGCCGACAGATCGTTCAGCCAGGCACTGCTCATGTTTCGATGGTTTCTCCCGGGCTGAACCAGACCGAATCCGTACCGCGTCTGCGAGCTTCTTCCATGGCCTGGTGGGCCCGGTCCCTGAGTGTGTCGGTACGGGTGTCGCCACTGCCGCGGGTGGTGCAGCCGAGGCTTACTGTGGCTTTGCCAACCACCGGCCAGTGGTGTTCGGCAATGGTGCGGCGAATCCGCTCGGCAATCACTCGCACGCCTTCTTCCGGAGTAAACGGCAGGATCAGGAAAAACTCCGAGTCTTTCAGTGTGTACAGGGTATCGCCGGCTCGAATCACGCCGAAGAGGTGCTCGGTCATATCCCTGAACAGGCCCTGAACCTGGTCCCTGCCGTGAAGGTCGGCCACTTCGTCGGCGTAATCAATGCTCAGGTCGATGACGGACAGGCAGTGCCCCGTGGCGATGGCACGGCTGATCTCTTTCTGAAGGGTTTCATCCAGAAAGCGGGCATTATGGGCGCCAGTCACCGGATCGGTAATGGCGAGGTCCTCTGCCGACTGGGCCATGTGGTCATAGTGCCAGATGTACAGGGCTGCAACCGCCAGAAGGATGAACAGGCCCCCCGTGATGGCAATGGCGTCAGCCGGTGCCTTTTCGAGGAACAGGATGATCGACATGGGTACCAGCAGCAGAAGCGATAGCCCGACGCCCTGACGCAGGGGCAGGATAAGCAGATTCAGCACAAGCAGGGGCATGGCCCAGTGGCTGATGCCCGGGGCATCCATGGTCAGCAGCGCTGCCAGCATGCCACTGTTCAGGCCGGAGAGGATGACCAGGTGCCCGGGGGCCGACAGCTGGTGCCGGCGGCAAATGATGGTGTAAACGGCACCCGCGAGGGTCAGAACCGCCATCCCTGAGGCCAGGTAAAAGAGTTCGTAGAAACCATAGCGGAGGTTCTGTATCGCCAGGGTGAAAATGAACAGGCAGGCGATGCCGTAGCCAAAGGCATGT
The DNA here is from genome assembly GCF_002341575.1 of Marinobacter sp. UBA2498. NCBI lineage: Bacteria > Pseudomonadati > Pseudomonadota > Gammaproteobacteria > Pseudomonadales > Marinobacteraceae > Marinobacter > Marinobacter sp. UBA2498. The sequence goes on from NZ_DDOI01000086.1 coordinate 24,749, forward strand.
GTCCAGGTTCTCAGTCGGGTCTCTGTCATGCCACTGGCCCCTCTGCCCGAGGCTGGCTTGGTTGTGCCGGCTGCGACCATGAACTGTAGGCCTGGCTTCGGTTGCCTCCCTGCTGCTGGGCCCGGCGAAGGGCATTCGCGGCACTCTGCTGCAGACTGTTGGCATCGTCACCGATATTCAGGCCGGCGATCCCGGTGCTGACGGTCAGGTTCATGCCGTGGGATTCCAGAAGCGTTGCCAGGCCCTTGCGGATCGTCTCGGCGCGGGCGATCGCGTCGCTGGTGGAAATGCCCGGCAGGATCACAAGAAACTGCAGGTCCGCGACCCGGTAGTAGGTGTCGAAATCACGGATCTGGGAATGCAGGTAGCGACCAATGCGGGGAAGAATCGAGCGGATGTCCTCATCCGGTTCGTCATCGCTCAAATGGGTGTCCAGCCCGATCATGATAATCGACATATCGGTGCCCTCCCGCTCACTGCGCTGGATTTCCTTGTGCAGGTCGGCAGACAGGTATTCCCGGCTGGCCGCCTGGGTCAGTTCGTCGGTACGGCGCAACGGCGCAAGTTGACGGGTCTTGTAGTCCCGCAGGAAGACCAGCAACGCCGAAAGCAGCAGGGTAAGAAGAAAGGCGCTGATCATCTGGTGGCGGTCGGCAAGGCCTACCGCCCATTGTGTCGCGATCATTGCCAGTACAGCGATGATCAGTGTTACCACGGCTGCGGCCGCTGGCGGAACCAGGGCGAAAGCAACCAGAGGCAGCGCGTAAAGCCAGTGGCTCAGGATCCATGGGCCGGTCCAGAAACTGGCCAGCAGTATCAGCAGAAGCACGACAAAGAAAGCCTGCTGGATTCTCGGCCAGGGCTGGTGGACCCGGTTGGGGTGGAACGTCTTTCCGGCAATGACAATACCTGCCGCGGCAGCCGCGGCTGCGGCAACCATGGGTTCGCCCAGCACGGCGCAAAGGGTCGCAATGGCGATCAGGGCCACGAAGCCCGCTCGCGACAACTTGCTCAACAGGAATTTTTCGGCCATCTGGGCCATGGTGTCCTTCCTTTTCCCGAACTCCCTTGAAAAACCGTCCCCGGGGAACCTTTATAGGTCCGAGTATGGCATATCGCAGCGGTATAATATCTGTTTGGGATGCGTACTTGAAACGGGAAAGGTAAAGTTAGGCCCTGATTCCTGATTCCGCTTGAAAACAGAAAGGTATTTGAATGGATATTGCAGCGTACATGGCTGAGGTTGGGCAGCAGGCCCGTGCAGCGGCAACCGGAGTGGCTCGTTCGACCACCGCCGTGCGTAATCAGGCGCTCCTGGCGACGGCCGAGGCCCTGGATGCAGCCCGGGAAGAGCTGGCCCTCGCCAATGGCAAGGATCTGCGGATGGGCCGGGAAAATGGCCTGGATGCGGCGATGCTTGACCGGCTGGAGCTGACACCCCAGCGAATCGATACCATGATTGAGGGCCTGCGCCAGGTGGCCTCCCTGCCAGACCCGATCGGTGCCATCACCGACATGAACTACCGGCCCTCCGGTATCCAGGTGGGCAAGATGCGTGTTCCGCTGGGCGTCATCGGTATTATTTACGAGTCCCGTCCCAACGTGACGGTCGAGGCTGCGAGTCTGTGCCTCAAGTCGGGCAATGCGACCATTCTCCGGGGCGGCTCAGAGTCCATTCATTCCAACCAGGCCATTGCCCGCTGTCTTTCCGTGGGGCTCGCGAAAGCGGGACTGCCCGAGAATGCGGTGCAGGTGATCAAGACAACGGACCGCGCTGCGGTCGGAGAGTTGATCACCATGCCGGACTACGTTGATGTGATTGTGCCCAGGGGCGGCAAGGGGCTGATCGAGCGCATCAGCCGCGATGCCCGGGTGCCTGTTATCAAACACCTTGATGGCGTCTGCCATGTCTACATCGATAGCCATGCCGATCCGGAAAAGGCGCTGAAGGTGGCGATCAACGCCAAAATCCACCGGTACGGAACCTGCAACACCATGGAAACCCTATTGGTGGATGCAGAAATCGCCGAGGATATCCTGCCTCTGCTGGCCCAGGCTTTTGTTGAAAAAGGCGTGGAATTGCGGGGCTGCGAGCGGACACGGGCCATCGTCGAAGGCGTGGTAGAAGCTACCGAGGCAGACTGGGAAGCCGAATATCTTGCTCCGGTCCTGGCAGTGCGTGTGGTTGACGGCCTGGAAGGCGCCATTGCCCATATCAACCGCTACAGCTCCCAGCATACCGACAGCATCATTACTGAGAACTACACGCGGGCACGGCGCTTCATCACGGAGGTGGATTCCAGTTCGGTGATGGTCAATGCCTCCACGCGCTTCGCCGATGGGTTCGAGTATGGTCTGGGGGCCGAAATCGGCATCTCCACTGACAAGATCCACGCCCGGGGACCGGTGGGGCTGGAAGGCCTCACATCCCAGAAATACGTGGTCTTCGGTGACGGGCACATCCGGACCTGATGCCCATGCATGTCATTTATGGGGGGACCTTCGACCCGGTGCATCATGGCCATCTCAGGCTTGCGCTGGAAATCAGCGATCGTCTTGGCGTGGATTACGTCAGCCTGGTGCCCTGTCATATTCCGCCGCACCGGGGGCAAACCGGGGCGTCTTCCAGTCAGCGCCTGGAGTTGTTGAGGCTGGCAGTGGCCGGTGAGCCCCAGTTGCGGATTGACGACCGTGAGCTCTCACGGGAAGGAGCGTCCTACACCGCCGATACCCTTCGCCAACTCCGGGCCGAGCTTGGCCCGGATGAACCCCTGGTGATGGTGGTTGGCACGGACGCATTTGCTGGCTTCGATCGCTGGCGGGAATGGCAGCAGATTCCGGGTCTGGCGCATGTGGTTGTGGTCCGTCGGCCGGGCCCGGCATTGGACCCATCCTCCGAACCGGCCCGATTACTGGCAGAGCGTGGTGTGGAAAGCCCGGAGGCCCTGCATGACAGCCCCTGCGGCTGCGTTCTCGAGCTGGATCCACCCTTGCTGGATGTTTCCGCGACCGGTATTCGGGAGCGTATCGGTGACGGCCGTTCGCCACGCTATCTGGTGCCTGACTCGGTCTGGACAGAAATTCGCCGCCAGGGGCTCTATGGAGCATGCCCTGACGGGAACTTTTAGTGCTACAATCGCGTCTGAATATGACATTTCGGGCGGCCATACCGGCAAACGCCCGTCCAACAGGGTGATTATGCAGGCAGAGCAACTGAAAGATCTGGTAATTAATGCGCTTGAAGATGTGAAAGCACAGGACATCAGCGTAATCGATGTCCGTGACCGCACCAGTGTCACCGACTTCATGGTTCTGGCATCCGGAACGTCCAACCGACATGTAAAATCCCTGGCAGACTCCGTCGTGGTCGAAGCGAAGGAGAAGGGCGTGCGCGCGAGCAATGTTGAAGGTGCCGGCGTCAGCGACTGGATTCTCGTGGATCTGGGCGATGTGGTTGTTCACGTCATGATGCCTGCCACACGAGAATTTTACGATCTGGAGCGCTTCTGGCGTGATGCTCCGGATCTTGGTGTTGCGGGCAGCGAATAATCATGCGGTTACGCCTGATCTGTGTGGGGCAGAAAATGCCCGACTGGGTCAGTACCGGATTCGGAGATTACGCCCGCCGCATGCCGCCGGAGCTACCCGTGGAACTGGTTGAAATCCCCGTCGCCCATCGGGGCAAGAATCCCGATATCCCCAGGCTGATGCAGCGAGAAAGTGACGCCATTCTGGCGGCCACCGGCGCGAAAGACCGGGTCATCGCGCTGGAGGTTGGTGGGCGGCCGTGGTCGACCGAAAAGCTTGCGGCGCAGCTGGAGAACTGGCAACAGGATGGCCGGGACGTCAGCTTTCTGGTGGGCGGCCCGGATGGCCTCGCCGACGATTGCCGCAAACGGGCCGACCAGCAATGGTCGCTGTCGCCCCTGACCCTGCCTCATCCCCTGGTCCGTATTGTTCTGGCAGAGCAGCTCTACCGGGCCTGGTCGATCACCCGCAATCACCCGTATCACCGGGCCTAGGGGGACGTTATGCCATGGGGTGAGTTCAAGGATACGGCAGCGGAACGCCGGCTGTTCCAGCGGCGGAGCCTGGTCATGCTGGTGCTTGTCATGCTCGCTATCGGTGGCCTGATTGCCCGGATGTACCAGCTTCAGGTCGTGGAACATGAGATATACACCACGCTCTCAGACAAGAATCGCGTCCAGGTCCAGTCCGTGCCTCCTCCCCGGGGGCTGGTATACGACCGCAATAACACCCTGCTGGCGGAGAACCGCCCCGTTTTCAGTGTGACGCTTGTGCCCGAGCGGGTACAGGGCATGGACGATACCCTGGCGCAGCTTGACGCGATCCTGGAGATCTCCGAGGAAGACCGCGAACGGTTTCAGCGTCGGCTTCAGGAGCCCCGCCGACCCTTCCAGGAAATCCCCCTTCGCTATGACCTGAATGAGCAGGAGATGGCACGCCTCGCCGTGCATCGCCACGAGCTTCCGGGCGTCGAGGTCAAGGCTGAGCTGGTACGGTATTACCCCCACAGTGAGCTGACGGCCCATGCCCTGGGATTTGTCGG
>NZ_DDOI01000086.1:29368-61018 GCF_002341575.1 Marinobacter sp. UBA2498
CATGCCCTGGGATTTGTCGGGCGCATCAATCGGGATGAGTTGCAGAGGATCGATCCGGTCAACTACGCAGGCACCAACTACATCGGCAAGTCGGGCATTGAGCGGTTCTACGAGGAAATCCTCCACGGCCAGGTCGGCTACCAGCATGTCGAAACCAATGCCCGTGGCCGGACTCTCAGGGTTCTGGAACGTGAGAACCCGGTTCCCGGGGAGGATCTGCAACTGCATCTGGATCTCAGGCTGCAACAGCGTGCCCACGAGCTTCTTGATGGTCGTCGGGGCGCCATCATTGCCATAGAACCGGATACCGGCGGCATTCTCGCGCTGGCCAGCGTGCCGGGGTTTGACGCCAACAAATTCGTCACCGGTATCAGCGTCAACGATTATCGGGAATTGAGCGACAGCAAAGACAAGCCCCTGTTCAACCGTGCCTTGCGCGGTCAGTACCCGCCAGGCTCAACGCTCAAGCCCATGCTTGCGGTCGCGGCCCTCGACAGTGGCGCGACCACCCGGGATTACACCATCTGGGATCCGGGGCATTTCCGGCTGAATCAGGGTGGCCGGGTCTGGCGCGACTGGAAGCGGACGGGGCACGGCTGGGTCGATCTCAAGGACGCTGTGGCCGAATCCTGTGACGTCTACTTCTACGAGGCGGCGGTCGAAATGGGCGTGGATACCATGCACAGCTACCTGTCTCATTTTGGCTTCGGGGAAGACGCGACGCTTGATGTCTCCGGGGCCCTGAGCGGCTTGCTTCCTTCCAGAGACTGGAAAAGGGCAGTGCGCAATGAACCCTGGTATCCGGGAGATTCCGTGAACCTGGGTATCGGCCAGGGCTTCATGTTGGCAACACCGTTGCAACTGGCGACAGCGACCGCCCTAATCGCCAATCGAGGCGAGTGGGTCGAGCCGAGGTTACTGAAAGATATCAAGGGGGATCGCCCGGTCGAGGAGTTCTTACCCGCCGAAACCCACGAGCCGCTCAAGTTGAAGAACCCGGACGACTGGGAGTATGTGGTGGAAACCATGGTTGAAGTCATGCACGGAGCGAAGGGTACTGCCCGGGGTGCTGGCCGTGGTGCCCCCTACAAGATGGCAGGCAAGACAGGAACTGCCCAGGTCTTCAGTCTGGCCGAGGATGAAGAATACGATGAGGAAGAAATCCGTGAGCGGCTTCGGGATCATGCGCTTTTCGTGGGTTTTGCGCCGGTAGATAACCCGAAAATTGCCGTCGCCGTTATTGTCGAGAACGGCGGCAGCGGCAGTGGCACCGCGGCACCGGTCGCGCGGGCGCTGTTTGACTCCTGGTTGCTGGATTATGGCCAGGGGGATAGCGCATTGGTCAGTGGTGTCGGCGAGGTGGCTGACTGATGGCGTTCAAGGCGTTACTGGATTCAACCGCAAGCAACCCTCTTGGCCGGCACCGGAGCATCTGGACAGCGCTGCATCTGGATCCAATCCTGTTGCTGCTGTTACTCCTGCTGGTTTCCGGCGGGCTGTTCGTACTCTACAGCGGTGCCGACCGGAACCTTGAGGTCGTCAAGGCCCAGGGCATCCGGCTGGGCGTGGCGTTTGTCGTGATGCTGGTATTTGCCCAGCTGGATCCCTCGGTGTTTCGCCGTTGGGCGCCGTGGCTCTACGGCGCCGGTATTGTGGCCCTGATTGCGGTTCTGCTGGTGGGCGTTGGTGCCAAGGGTGCGCAACGATGGCTGGCTATTCCGGGACTTCCGCGTTTCCAGCCATCGGAATTGATGAAGCTGGTGGTTCCCATGATGGCGGCCTGGTATCTGTCCAGGCATTTCCTGCCGCCCAGATTCCGGCATGTGACCGTCGGGCTGGCGATCGTTCTGGTGCCCATGGTCATGATCATGCAGCAGCCGGACCTGGGGACCTCGCTGCTGGTCGGCATGGCCGGTATCTTCGTGGTGTTTTTTGCGGGCATCAGCTGGAAACTGATCACGGCGTTCGTGGCCATGGTGTCCGTTTCGGCCCCGCTGATGTGGTTCTTCGTCATGAGGGAATACCAGAAACAGCGTGTGCTGACGCTTCTGGACCCTCAGAGTGACCCCCTTGGCGCCGGCTGGAACATCATCCAGTCCAAGACCGCCATCGGTTCCGGTGGCGTGGATGGCAAGGGCTGGCTTCAGGGAACCCAGTCGCACCTGGAGTTTCTGCCAGAGAGCCATACCGACTTCATCGTTGCAGTGCTGGCTGAAGAGTTCGGGTTCGTGGGCATGCTGATCCTGATGACGGTGTATTTCCTGATCATACTGCGGTGTCTGTATATTGCCGCGACGGCCCAGGATTCATTCAGCCGCCTTCTCGCGGGTGCGCTCACCATGACGTTCTTCATCTACATCTTCGTAAATGTCGGGATGGTAAGTGGACTTTTGCCAATCGTTGGTGTGCCATTGCCCCTGATCAGCTACGGTGGGACATCGGGGGTCACCCTGATGGCAGCCTTTGGTGTTTTGATGTCGATTCATACCCATCGGCGAATGATTGGCGCCTGATTCGGTCAATCAAACCATGGCCACAGGGTAATGGTGATTCCGTCGGAGAACCCGTTACAATGAAGGCTGGACCACCTGGAACCTGATACCGGTGGCCAGTGTAGTCAAGAGGAATTCCGGACAGTGAACTGCAAGCCCTCATTCTCCCTCCTGCTGTCGGTGGTTGTGTCGCTGATACTCGGCGGCTGCGCGTCGGCCCCGGAAACGGACCATTCGTCCCGCTATACCCTGGCAACCGACAGGGCCCCTTCGGGTAACTTCGATGTGTCCGGTCTTGACGATGCGGTTCCGGTTTACGAGGCCCCCAGGAGGGCGGGCAATAAATCGCCCTACCAGGTCTGGGGCAAGCAGTACCACGTGCTCGACAGCAACGACGGTTATGTCGCCCGGGGTACGGCGAGCTGGTACGGCGAGAAATTTCATGGCCACAAGACCTCCAACGGCGAAACCTTTAACATGTACACCATGTCCGCCGCGCACAAATCCCTGCGGATCCCCGGCTATGCACGTGTAACGAACCTTGATAACGGTCGCTCGGTGATTGTCCGTGTCAACGACCGCGGTCCCTTTCACAGCGACAGGATCATCGACCTGTCATACGCCGCTGCCAAGAAGCTGGGGTACCAGGCCAGGGGCACGGCCCGTGTGGAGGTGGCTGCCATCACCGTCAGGCCGGATGGCGCCATGTTCATTGCCGGCGAGCCTTATTCCCCGGGAGATCCGGCCGGATACGCTGAAAGCCGGGTGGAGGCAAGCGGCGACATGGCCATGACCAACCGGTCATTGTTTGTGCAGCTGGGGTCCTTCAGCAGCCGGGATCCGGCTGAAAAACTGCTCAGCCAGGTGAGGGCGGTGCTGGAGAACCCGATGCGCGTTCGGGCAGTGGATACCTCCGCGGGGCGCTTCCATCGGGTCCAGGTGGGCCCCTTCAATGACGAAGACAGCGCCAGGCGTACCCAAAGCCTGCTGGAAGCCCGTGGTTTCGATCAGTCCATCCTACTGACCGATACGCACTGAATAAGCCGAACACGACATATTTAAAAAAATACACTTAACGACGAATGAATGGACCCATGGCCTTAAACTCTGCTTTTCGAACTCTCTCCGTTGTCCTTGTGCTGATGCTTGCCCTGACAGGCAAGGCAATGTCCCAGTCGGTGCTGATTCCGTCGCCGCCGCAGATTGCCGGCAGCTCCTACGTGTTGATGGATCCCAAGAGCGGACGGATCATCATGGAGGAGAATAGCCACGAGCGTTTGCCTCCGGCCAGTCTGACCAAAATGATGACGGCCTATATTGTCGAGCGTGAGCTTGATGAGGGCCGCATTGCCATGTCCGACATGGTTCCCATCAGCGTCAATGCCTGGAAGACCGAAGGTTCGCGCACCTTCGTTCGGGAAGGCACCCAGGTTTCGGTCGAAGATCTGCTCAGGGGGGTCATCATTCAGTCGGGCAACGACGCCTCTGTTGCCCTGGCGGAATTCGTTGCAGGCAGTGAAGGAGCCTTCGTTGACATCATGAACCAGCAGGCCCAGCTGCTGGGAATGAAAGACACCAATTTTGTGAACGCGACCGGCCTGCCCTCGCCGGAGCATTTCTCAACAGCGTATGACCTGGCGATGCTGGCCCGCGCGATCATCAACGATTACCCGGAGAACTATCCGCTCTACGCTGAAAAACATTTCACCTACAACAACATTCGCCAGCCGAACCGGAACAGTCTGCTCTGGCGCGATGACAGTGTCGACGGCCTGAAAACAGGCCATACCGAGGAGGCGGGTTATTGCCTTGTTGCCTCTGCCAAACGCAACGACACCCGTTTTATTGCCGTGGTTATGGGCACTAACAGTTCAGAAGCACGGGCCCAGGAAATCCAGAAAATGCTGAACTACGGCTTCCGCTACTATGAGAGCGAACGCCTGTTCCGGTCGGGCCAGGAGCTCATCGAAGCCCGTGTCTGGGGCGGTCAGGCTGATCAGCTCTCCGTTGGCATGACCGAGGATGTCTACGTGACCATTCCACGGGGTTCACGAAACGATCTGGAATCGACGGTCGACCTTGATTCTGTGATCAAGGCACCCATTAAAGTTGGGGACGAGCTGGGACGGGTCAAGGTCTCCTATAACGGCGAGGTACTGGTTGATCAGCCGGTGTTGGCCCTGACCGAGGTTCCCGAAGGTGGCTTTTTCAAACGCATCTGGGACGCCATCAAGCTCTTTTTCGTTCAGTTATTTCAGTAAGGTAATGTTGATCCCGGGGAGTAAAACGGCATGAGTGAGCCGAAAGCACCAAAAATTGAGTTTCCTTGCGACTATGTGATCAAGGTGATTGGCAATGCGGCTCCGGATTTCACCGAGTTCGTGGTCGAGGTTGTGGAGCAGCATGCCCCCGGAATCAGCGAGACCGACATCACCGTTAACGACAGCAGCAAAGGCCGTTTTTCCTCGGTTCAACTGAAGATTGTGGCCACGGGTGAAGCGCAACTAAAGGCCCTGTTCGAGGATCTCAAGGCCAGTGGCCGCGTACACATGGTGCTCTGAGCCCGATGCCTGACCTGATTGTCCGATCCCTTGGTGAGCAGCCCTATCTGGAAACCTGGGAGGCCATGAAAGCCTTCACCGCTGACCGCGATGACAGTGTGGCGGATGAACTCTGGTGTTTGCAGCATCCGCGGGTTTATACCCAGGGCCAGGCGGGGAAGGCCGAACATATTCTTGCCCCGGGCGACATCCCGGTGATCCCGGTGGATCGGGGCGGGCAGGTGACCTACCACGGTCCCGGCCAGCTCGTGATTTACCTGATGATCAATCTGACTCGCAAAAAACTTGGTGTACGGTCTCTGGTGGACGAGATCGAACAGGCCATCGTCCGTACGCTTGCAGGAATGGGCGTTGAGGCCGCTCCGAGACCGGACGCCCCGGGCGTTTACGTGGGCGACGCCAAGATTGCCTCGCTCGGACTGAGGGTTCGCCGGGGTTGTTCCTTTCATGGCCTGGCGCTGAATGTGGATATGGACATGGAGCCTTTTCAGCGCATAAACCCCTGCGGCTATGCCGGAATGGCCATGTGTCAGGTTCGCGACTTTGTTCCCGGTGTGACACTGGCTGACGTGCAGCAGCGGTTGTCGCAGCAGCTGGTCAGTGGCCTGGCTCACCACGATGTCGATTTCCGCGAGGGCTGGTAGCTCAGGCCGCGGCTTCATTCTCGTAACCGCATGCGCGGTTACGTCCCTCGGATTTCGCCCGATACAGGGCTTCGTCTGACCGCTGCAGCAGGCGATCAATGGATTCCGAGCCACGGATCGACGCCACCCCTACACTGATGGTTGCCTGAATCGGGCCCTGCTCCGTGCTCACGGATCTGGCGGCAAAAGCCTCACGAATCCGGTTTGCGGATGCCAGCGCCTCCCCGGTATTGGTTTCGGGCAGTAGAACCAGGTACTCCTCACCGCCCCATCGGGCCAGCGTATCAACTTTGCGGCATTGTTCCCGAAGGGTCCTGGCCACCAGAATGATCAATTCGTCACCCACATGGTGCCCGTAGTTGTCGTTAACGCTCTTGAACAGGTCAATGTCCATCAGCAGCACCGAAAAGGGCCGGGCATTGCGAAGATAGCGCTGATACTCGATGTCCAGTTGCTCAAGCGCTTCGCGGCGATTGGCCAGGCCGGTCAGGGCATCGTGCTTGGCGGCATACTCGAATTCCGCGGCCAGCTTCAGCAACCCCAGCTTGCTGCGTCGACGGCTCTGGTCAAGGATGTAACAGGTGACCATTTCAAAACCCAGCACCGCTATCATGGTGATTCTGAAACTGGTGCTGTGCGGCGGATCGAACAGGAAATCCCCCAGTGGGCTGAACAGGAAGATGACGGCGGCGAACCCGCCACAGCAGGCGAGCACCCCAACCCGGGATTCGCTGATGTAGAAAATGATGGGCGGGTAGGCAAACAACCAGATAATGGCGGAACCGTCCTCTACCGCGTTGATAGCCAGGTAGGTGAACAGCACCGTAATCAGGGTTATGAAGCCGCGACGCTGCAGGGTCTTGTTACCGAAGAGCAGGTAGCTCACAGAGTTGACGGCAAGAAGAACGGCGAAGCCAACCAGTAGTGGCGGCGTGATCGGGTCGTTCTGCAGGCTGGAGCGCCAGGCAAAGAAACAGAGCAGGGGCACGGCAACAGCGGTCAGCCAGTTGATCAGGATCGGGACAGGAATCTCGCCCTTGACCCGGAACTGCGACAGCTCCGTATCCGGCGTTTTTCTTGCGGATTGCGGCATTTTCAGATCTTGTTGTTGTGATAGTCGTTGTTGGACCTTACGTATCTAGAAATACTAGACCGGTTTCCCGGCGGAAACTGTGTCGAAACGTAAACGATCCGGTTGTGCAGATGTAAACCGGCAACGGGGCTGGCGCATTGGCCCCGTGGCCGCGGCAGGCCGGTCGACTCGGTTAGGTCAGCTCCCCTGACTATCCGTATAATGGTGTAAGCCGCCAAACGTGGTGAAATTCTCTGATCCGAACAGGTCACTATGTCTTCCAGACGTTCAGGAAATTCGGTTTCCCGCATCAAGACAGGCAGTTTCGAGCGCAGGCTGAGTCTGACCCGTGCCGGGTTGTTTGCCGGTACCCGTATGGCCTCACATATGGCAACCAACTGGTTCAGCACTCGGGAAAATCGGGAAAAACGTCACCGCGCCATGCTTTCGAGCCAGGCCCGGTTCCTGGTGGATGAACTGGGCAAGTTAAAGGGCAGCGTGGTCAAGATTGGCCAGGTTATGGCTCTGTACGGCGAGCATTTTTTGCCCGAGGAAGTCACCGAAGCGCTCCACACCCTGGAAGATCAGACCACTTCTCTGGAATGGCCGGCTATCGAGCGTGTGCTGAAAGACGAGCTGGGCGCGGAGCGTCTGGCGCAACTGGATGTAGAGCCCGAGCCTATTGGCGCTGCATCGCTGGGGCAGGTCCACCGGGCCTGGCGCCGCAGTGACGGCCTGGAGCTGGTGCTGAAGGTGCAATACCCGGGCGTTGCCGACGCGGTAGACAGCGACCTGAATGCTGTCGCCCAGTTGCTGCGAGTGGCCAGGCTGGTCAGTTTTGGCCCCGAGTTCAATGACTGGCTGGAGGAAGTCCGGCAGATGATGCATCGGGAGGTGGACTATCGCCTTGAGGCGAAGACCACCGAGAAATTCCGCAACATGCTGGCATCGGATCCGAGGTTCATTGTGCCCAGGGTCCTGCCGGAGTTTTCAACCGAGCACGTTATCTGTTCAACATACGAGCACGGGCATTCGGTCAGTTCCCAGTCGGTCAGGGACCTCCCGCTGGATCGTCGCAGTGCCCTTGGCAAGGCCGCCCTGGAGCTGTTTTTCCGGGAATTGTTCATCTGGGGCGAAATACAGACCGATCCTAACTTCGGCAACTACCGCATCCGGATTGCCGGGGAGGAAGGGGATGACCCGGGGTACGACCGTATCGTCCTCCTCGATTTCGGCGCCGTGCAGTCCTACTCGGACGAGTTTCTCAAACCGGTCATCCAGATGATCAAGGCATCCTACGAGAACGATCTCGATGCGGTAATCGATGGTGGCGTGAAGCTGCGTTTCATGAGCACCGAGTGGCCGGAGGAGGTACTGGAGAAGTTTGGCCAGGTCTGCATGTCGGTGCTTGAACCGCTCTCCAGCGACAAGGATTCCTGGCCAGACTATGCAGTAAACAGCCATGGCCAGTATCGTTGGAAGCAGAGTGAACTGCCGTCCCGGGTGGCGCGTCAGGCGGCCCGGTCGGCGATCAGTCGCTATTTCCGGGTGCCCCCGAAGGAGTTCGTGTTCCTTAACCGTAAACTGATCGGGGTCTACACATTCATTGCGGTTCTGAATTCCGAATTTAACGGCGAGCCGCTGCTTCGGAAATACCTCTACGGTGAAGGTGACGATGCACCGGACGCCTCCGCGACGAGCCAGAGCACAAAGGCGTAGCGGGCCCCCTTGCCAATTCCTACCAGTATCACAAAATTGAGCCACGGCACGCGCATGATCCCGCCAACCAGGGTCAGCGCGTCGCCGCCCAGAGGCAGCCAGCCCATCAGCAGAGACCATTGGCCATAACGGTTAAAGCGGTTCCTCGCCTTGTGCAATTGCATCTCGGTGATCGGAAACCAGCGTTTATGCTTAAAGCGATCTACCTGCCGGCCGATAACTCCATTAACGACCGAGCCCAGCGTGTTACCCAGTGTTGCCCAGAACCACAGCCACCACCAGGAGTAACCCTGTGTTATCAGCGTGCCCAGCAGAACTTCCGAGTAAGCGGGCAGCAGCGTGGCAGCGGCGAACGCGGTCAGAAATAGCGTCAGGTAGGCCACCGGCCCCTCCGTGCTCTAAAATAGAATGAACCCCCAACTCCCCGCAGGTCCGCCTTCACCATGAAACGGTTATCGCTCCGCTTCAAGCTCTACGCCCTCGTTGTGTCCCTGCTTCTGATAATGGGCATCAGTATCGTGGTGACTGCCCAGCTGTCTCTCGGAGCCATGGAGAAGAGGTTGAGTGTCGAGACCCGGGATACGGTGCAGGGCATTGTAATGGATCAGCTCAGCGCAACCGCTGGCAAGTTCGGCGAGCTGGTCAGTGGTCAGTTTGCAACTGCCTTTCGGACCCCGGAAGTCGTCCGCAATGTTATTACCCGCAATATTCAGTCCGACAGTTCCGGTCGAATCAGCAGGACGGCCCTGCAGGAGACTGTTGGCGCCGTGCTTGAGGAGCAGAAAAGTCTGAGCTCGATATACGCACAGTTCGAGCCGGATGGCTATGACGGGCAGGATCGCTATTTCACCGGTGGTGTTGAGGAGCACAGCAGCGACGAGGGCACCCTGGAAATCTATTACTACCGGGATCCGGAGGGCAAGGTTCACTTCAGCCGCACCGAGGACCCGGCTACGAAGTATCTGGATAGCCTGAACGAATTCGGGATTCGGGAAGCCGAGTGGTATCTGTGCTCGCGGGACACCAGGGCACCCTGCATCATGGAGCCCTATGATTACGAAATCAGTGAGGGCTATTCCGAGCTGATGACCAGCCTGGTGGTTCCGATTCTGGACGACGGAGCATTCGCCGGCGTGGTGGGCGTCGATATCAATCTCTCGACACTGCAAAGAACCATTTCTGGTGTCAGCAAGGAACTGTTTGACGGCAAGTCCAGGGTCACGCTGATCAGCGAGCAGGGTCTTATCGCGGCATCCAGTCATTATGAGGCTCATCTTGGTCGGCCCCTCCGGGAGGCGTTGCCGGAGCATGGCGATACCTTCTCGGGACTGCATCAGGGTGGGGGGACCTTCGATGACGGCCAGACCCTGGCCGTGGCCTATCCCGTCAAAATCAGTCTGCCCGATGCCGAGTGGTCGTTGTTGATTGAACTGCCAAGAGATGCCGCGCTTGCCAGCGTTTCCGAAATCACGGGCCTGCTGTCAGACGAAGTGGCCGCGACCGCGACCCGCCAGACCCTGGTAGGCATCGGTGTCGTGGTTCTTGCTGTTGTCGCCCTCGTTCTCCTGGTCCGCTCGGTGACCCGCCCGCTGGATGAGATCCGGGATCGCATGAAGAACCTGGCCAGTGCCGAAGGGGACCTTACCCGTGAGCTGGAAATCGACACCCACGCCGAGCTGATCGAGCTGGCTGGCGGATTCAACGCCTTCCTGGCGAGGCTGAGAGAGATGATCAACGACCTGAAGGATGTAAACGCCAAGGTCCGCGAACAGGCCAGGGATGTCGGAAGTATTGCGGTTGAGACCGATGAGCAGACCGGCAGGCAACATCAGGACATCGACAGCGTGGTGACCGCCATGAATGAAATGTCTGTCGCTGCCGGTGAGGTCGCGGGATTTGCCGGTGAGGCGGCGGACAACGCGCGGATGGCCCAGGACGGCATCCGCTTTACCCAGGACACCTTGTCGTCCGCAGTCAACGGCGTGAGCGCGGTGGCCAATGACATGGGCGAGGCCAGCACTGCGATCGGCCAGGTGGCCAATCGCAGTGAGGACATCAACCGGATCCTGGATGTCATCCGTGGCGTCGCAGAACAGACCAACCTGCTGGCGCTTAACGCCGCCATCGAGGCGGCAAGGGCCGGTGAGCAGGGGCGCGGCTTTGCCGTTGTCGCCGATGAGGTCCGAACCCTTGCCTCCCGGACGCGGGAATCTACCGATGAAATCAGCACCATGATCGACGGTCTGAAGCAGGATGTGAACGGGGCGGTTTCGGTGATCCAGAGCGGTGTTGATCGCGCCACCTCGGCGGTGGATGGCACCCAGGAGGCGGCCCATTCCCTGGCCACGGTTGTCGAGCGGATCGGAACCATTGTCGAACACGTGACCCAGGTGGCGACCGCAGCGGAAGAGCAAAGCTCGGTGAGCGAGGAAATCAATCGCAACCTCACTCATATCGGTGACGCCGCCAACGATCTCCGGGAACTTGCTGGTCGCGTCAAAGGCAGTGGTCAGGCCCTGGACAATGAAGTGCAGGTTCTGGAGCGGGAGCTCGGTCGCCTGAGGACATGATGGGCGGCTACTATGGTGGCGATTCAAAGCATCAATTTTAAATTAGCGTGCGCCGTGCCATCATTCAGCCATAGCATTGCAGTCCCGAAACATACAGCCAGAGACTTTAGGGAGGTGTTTATGGAGCAGGTCACGATCTATGGCCGCTCGAGTTGTGGTTTCTGCGTGCAGGCAAAGCGTCTGTGTGAGGCCAGGAACATTCCCTACGTCTGGGTCGATATGATCGAGAAGGGCATGAGCAAGCAGGATATCGCGGACAAGATTGGCCGGCCGGTTTATACCGTGCCGCAGATTCTGGTGGGCAACCAGTACGTGGGTGGGTTTGATCAGTTCTACGCCTACATGCGCGACCAGCAATCGGAGCTGGCCCGCTAACCATCTGCGTGTAGTGCCTGAACAATGAAAAAGCCTGACAGAGCTACTCTGTCAGGCTTTTTTGCTTTCCGGTACGCTGTTCGTTCGGTTACAGCTGGAACTCGGTCTTCAGTTTCTTCTCGGTCAGCGTGTTCTGGAGTTTGGCAACACGCGGCAGGCCGTTATCGAATGGCGGGAAACTCTCACCGGCAATCAGAGGTTCCAGGTAGTCCCGGCAGTCCTGGGTGATACCAAAGCCATCGTCGGTGATGAAGTGGATCGGCATCTTTTTCTCCTGGTTTGCCACTTCGCTCAGCGGGGCCTCACCGATCTTCCAGACGTAAGGTTTGCCCTGTTCGCGGACGATCGTGGGCATCAGAGCCTGCTTGCCGTCGAGTGCCATTTCCACGGCGGCCTTGCCAACCGCATAGGCCTGCTCCACGTCGGTGGCGGAGGCAATGTGGCGGGCACTGCGCTGGAGGTAGTCGGCAACGGCCCAGTGGTATTTATGGCCCAGGGCCTGCTTGACCATATTGGCCAGGGCCGGAGCAACACCGCCCAGCTGGGTGTGGCCAAACGCGTCCTTGGCTCCGGCGTCCGCCAGGAAGCGACCATCTTCGTACTGGGCACCTTCGGAGGCCACGACTACACAGTAGCCATACTCTTTCACGCAATGATCCACGCGCTCAAGGAACGCGTCGCGATTAAACGGGATTTCCGGGAACAGGATGACGTGGGGCGGTTCGCCCTCGCCCTGTCCGGCCAGGCCGCCGGATGCGGCAATCCAGCCGGCGTGGCGACCCATGACTTCCAGGATGAACACCTTGGTGGAAGTTTCGCACATGGACTTGATGTCCAGGCTGGCTTCCAGGGTGGACGTGGCAATGTATTTGGCAACCGAACCGAAGCCCGGGCAGCAGTCGGTGAACGGCAGATCGTTGTCCACGGTCTTGGGCACGCCGATGCAGGTAATTGGGTAGCCCATCTTGTCGGCGATCTGGGAAACCTTGTAGGCGGTGTCCTGTGAATCCCCACCGCCGTTGTAGAAGAAGTAGCCAATGTCGTGGGCCCGGAACACCTCGATCAGGCGTTCGTACTCGCGCCGGTTCTCGGAAATGTTCTTGAGCTTGTGACGGCAGGAGCCGAAGGCGCCGCCCGGGGTGTGAATCAGTGCCTGGATGGCATCGTCGCTTTCGAGGCTGGTATCAATCAGTTCTTCCTTCAGCGCCCCGATAATGCCGTTGCGTCCGGCAAACACCTTGCCGATTTTGTCCGGATGCTTGCGGGCGGTCTGGATGACGCCACAGGCACTGGCATTGATGACGGCGGTGACACCGCCGGACTGAGCGTAGAATGCATTCTTGATGGCCATCTCGGGCTGGAGCCTCCTGCTGGTTCGACAATGGCGCAGATGATACGCCAATCGACGGCAATTTTCATGAGCAGGATTGCGGATAGCGTGGCTCTTGACGGGGTGGGGCGGATACGGGAGGCTTGTCGGGTTTCAACTCAGAGGGCAGTTGCCGAATGCACATTCATATCCTGGGAATCTGTGGCACTTTCATGGGCAGCCTGGCCGTTCTGGCCCGGGAACTCGGCCATACGGTGACAGGCTCCGATCAGGGTGTTTATCCACCCATGAGCACCCAGCTGGAGGCTCAGGGTATCAGTCTGATGGAAGGGTTTAGCCCGGATCACCTGGAGCCGAAACCCGATCTGGTGCTCATCGGTAACGCCATGTCCCGCGGCAATCCGGAAGTCGAAGCGGTGCTCAACCGCAATATCGACTACATGTCCGGGCCCGAGTGGCTGAGCCGCGAGGTGCTCAGGCACCGTTGGGTCATGGCGGTAGCCGGTACCCACGGCAAGACCACAACCACGTCCATGCTGCTATGGATCCTGGATCAGGCCGGGTTTGAACCGGGATACCTGGTTGGCGGTGTTCCCCGGGACTTTCCCGTGTCGGCGCGTCTGGGCAACAGCGACTTTTTTGTAATCGAAGCAGACGAGTACGACAGCGCCTTTTTCGACAAGCGCTCCAAGTTCGTCCATTACCGCCCCCATACCCTGATCCTGAATAATCTGGAATTTGATCACGCCGATATCTTTGAAAACGTCGAGGCCATCGAGCGGCAGTTCCATCATCTGGTCCGGACCGTCCCTTCCCAGGGCCTGATTATCCGTCCCGCGGTGGATGGCCACCTGGACAATGCCCTGGCACTGGGCTGTTGGAGCCCGGTTCAGGACACCGCGATTGGCAGCGAGACCCCGCGCATGTCGGACTGGCGGGCCGAGCTGCTATCGGAGGATGGCAGCCGGTTTCTGGTGATTCACCACGAACAGCCGGTGGCAACGCTGAAGTGGGATCAGACCGGTCTTCATAACGTCCGCAATGCTCTTTCTGCCATTGCTGCCGCACGTCACGTGGGCGTCACCCCAGACCATGCGGTGGCCGCCCTGTGCCGGTTCTCCGGCGTCAAACGGCGGATGGAGTTGCTGGCGGACATAGACGGGGTGCGCGTATACGACGACTTTGCCCACCATCCCACGGCCATTGCCACCACCCTTGAGGGCCTGCGCAACCGGGTTGGTGAGGAACCGATTCTGGCTTTGATTGAACCGCGCTCAAATACCATGAAGCAGGGTGTCCATCAGCAGACACTGCTGCCCAGCGCCGAGGCGGCCGACCGGGTTTTGTGGGCCAACCTGAATGACATGGACTGGCTGCTGGCCCTGATTTCCAGTTGGCAGCAAGACAATGCCGGGTCTGATTTGCACCGGATTGAGGTCTCTGTGGAGAATCTGATCGCCCGGGTACTGGAAGATCTGCCCAGCCCCTGCCACATTGTGATCATGAGCAACGGAGGGTTTGGCGGCATTCACGGTAAACTCATTGCCGAACTTGAGCGTATTCGTGGCTGATCCGGCAATGCCGGCGACTCTGTTTTACTGACTGGTGGCGCTATCCATGACCAATGACCAAGCCCGGGTATCTACCGTTAATCTGGCGTTCACGGGTGCTTCGGGCGCCCAGTACGGATTGCGGCTGTTGCGGTGCCTGGTGTCGGCCGGTTGCCGGGTGAACGTGATGATCAGCCGTGCTGCCCAGGTGGTCATTGCCACGGAAACCGACCTGAAGCTGCCGGGAACGCCGCCCGCCATGCAGGATACACTGTCTGCCTACGCCAGTGCCGAGCCCGGCCAGGTCCTGGTGTTTGGCCGGGAAGACTGGTTTGCACCGCCGGCCTCCGGCTCTGGTGAAAGGGCCCCTTTGGTGATTTGCCCCTGCAGCACCGGCACGCTCTCGGCCCTGGCGACCGGGGCCAGCAACAACCTGATAGAGCGGGCCGGTGATGTTGCCCTGAAAGAGCGGCGCCCCCTCATCCTCGTGCCCCGGGAGGCGCCTTTCTCGGAGGTGCACCTGGAGAACATGCTGAAGCTGACCCGCATGGGGGCAGTGATCATGCCGGCCAGCCCCGGGTTCTATCACAAGCCGCAATCCGTCGGGGATCTGGTGGACTTTATTGTCGCCCGCATCCTTGACCATCTGAACCTTCCCCAGGACCTGATGCCCCGCTGGGGCGAAGCCCGCGCCGGGAACAAGCCCAAGGGCTGAGGCGGCTTAGGGCGATGGTTTTGGCCAGCCCGATTGATGCTTTTCATCATTGAGCAAACGGACCTCCGGGCCGAGACTTGGTGAACGACAATCACAACACAGGTTATTCACCGAGGTTCACCATGATTCCACGCACTCTCTTCGACGCCGATCTTGAAGGCTTCCGCGATTCTGTCCGCAAGTTTCTTGAGCAGGAAGCCGTGCCTTACCATGACCAGTGGGAGAAGGACGGCCAGGTCAGCCGTGAGCTCTGGCAGAAGGCCGGCGAGCTGGGCTTTCTCTGCCCGTGCCTGCCGGAAGAATTCGGCGGCGTGGGCGCGGACTTCCGCTACAGTGCGGTGTTGATTGAGGAGGTGGCGAGAGCCGGCCTGACCGGTATTGGCTGGGGCCTGCACTCGGACATCGTTGCGCCCTACGTGCTCAACTATGGCTCCGATGAGCTGAAAAACCATTACCTGCCCAAACTGGCCAGCGGTGAGATGATTGGAGCCATTGCCATGACCGAGCCAGGCGCCGGCTCGGATCTGCAGGGCGTTAAAACCACAGCAGTCAAAAACGGCGATCACTACGTTCTCAATGGCTCCAAAACCTTCATCACCAATGGCCAACTGGCCGACGTGGTCATTGTTGTCGCCAAAACCGATCCCAGGGAAGGTGCCAAGGGCATCAGCCTGTTCATGGTGGAAGCCGGGTGGGAAGGTTTCGAAAAAGGCCAGAACCTCAACAAGGTGGGCATGAAGGCCCAGGACACCTCCGAACTCTTTTTCCAGGATGTGAAAGTGCCTGCGAAGAACCTGATCGGCCCGGGCGAAGGCCAGGGTTTTTTTCAGTTGATGCAGGAGCTCGCGGCAGAGCGTCTGCAGGTGGCTCTCAGTGCCGTTGCGGCAGCCGAGGCGGCCTGGCAATGGACCCTGGATTACGTGAAAGAGCGCAATGCCTTTGGCAAGCCGGTGATCGCGTTCCAGAACACCCGGTTCAAGATGGCGGAAATGAAAGCGGAAATCACCGCTGCCAGGGTGTTCACGGATCGTTGCCTGGAACTGCACCTGGAGAAGAAGCTCGACACTCCGACGGCGGCGATGCTCAAACAGCTCACCACCGACCTGCAATGCAAGGTGATGGACGAGTGTGTCCAGCTTCACGGTGGCTACGGCTATATGTGGGAGTACCCGATTGCCCGCGCCTGGGCGGATTCAAGGGTGCAGCGCATCTACGCCGGCACCAACGAGATCATGAAGGAAATCGTTGCCCGTTCATTCTGAACCCTCGTCACGGGGGCTGGTCATAAGGGCAAGTGAGGGCAGTGCTGGCACTGCCCGTTTCCTTTGATCAGGAGAGGCACAGATGAAACAGCCGTTGTCGCGAGAAACCGTTTTCGAGGTGACCAACCTCGAAGAACTTGCACCGATGGCCGATTATTCGCTGATGGATCATCTTACCCCTGATCCTGACGCCACGTCTGATGGTGTTGACCATCGGCCAAGGCAGGTCTTTTCGGGGCATTATGTGCCGGTCAGGCCCACGGCCATCGAAACCCCTGAATACGTTGCCCACAGTGAGGATTTGTTCCGCGAACTGGGCTTTGCCGACAGCCTGGCCCAGTCCGACGACTTTATCCGGATGTTCTCCGGCGACCTCTCGCTTGTACCGGAGCCGATGCGAAAACTGGGCTGGGCCTCTGGCTACGCGCTTTCCATCTACGGCAACGAATACACCCAACAGTGCCCGTTTCAGACCGGCAACGGCTACGGAGACGGTCGTGCCATTTCGGTACTCGAAGCCGTTTTCAACGGTCGGCGCTGGGAAATGCAGCTCAAGGGTGGCGGGCAGACCCCGTATTGTCGCGGTGGCGATGGCCGCGCCGTTCTGCGTTCCAGCGTTCGTGAATTCCTGGCGCAAGAGCACATGCACGCCCTGGGTGTGCCAACCTCGCGATCACTGAGCCTCTATGTCTCGAAAACGGAGCGGGTGCGACGTCCCTGGTACTCCGAGGGCTCACATTCCCGGGATCCCGACCAGCTCGTTTCGGAGCCGGTTGCCATTTCCACCCGCGTTGCGCCTTCCTTCATCCGGGTTGGCCAGCTTGAACTCTTTGGTCGCAGGGCCAGAAAACAGGAGCACCCTCGAGCGATCGAAGAGCTCGAACAGCTGGTGCTGCACCTGATTGATCGGGAGTTCAGCGGGGTCATTGACCAGACGGTCGCAACTCCCACAAAAGTCGTCATGCTTGCACAGGCGTTCCGCGGCCGCCTTGCCTCGCTGGTCGCAAACTGGATCCGAGTCGGCTATTGCCAGGGCAATTTCAACAGCGACAACTGCGCCGCTGGCGGCTTCACACTGGACTACGGGCCTTTCGGCTTCTGCGAAGTGTTTGAGCCGTTTTATCAACCGTGGACCGGTGGCGGACAACACTTTGCCTTCCTTAATCAACCGGCGGCCGCTGAGCAGAACTTCAAGAGTTTCTGCTCGGCCCTCCGTCCACTGCTCAATGGCCATGAAGAGGAACTGGCTCAGCTCGATGAGATTCAGAAGGGTTTTTCGGAGGTGATGCAGGCGGAAATGGAACGGATGTGGTCAGCGAAACTGGGGCTGAAAGGTTTTGACGCCGAACTCTTCCGGGAGCTGATGATGCTGATGACCCGCACCCCGGTGGATTACACCATTTTCTTTCGTGAGCTGTCCTCGGTACCCGACGATATTGAGCCACTAAAGCAGAGCTTTTACAGGTCACTGGATGAAGCGGGAGGAGCTGATTCGGAAGGGCTGCTCAAGCGGTGGTCCGAATGGCTTGCCAAGTGGAAATGCCAGATTGGAATCGACGGAGCTGGCAACGGTTCCCGGCTCCGCGAGGAGCGCTCCCGGGACATGAAACTCGTGAACCCGAAATACACCATGCGCGAGTGGTTCGTGGTTCCGGCTTATCAGCAAGCTGCTGACGGTGATTATCTGCCACTGAGGGAACTGCAAAAAGTATTGAATCAACCCTATGACGAGCAATCGGATGGGGTTGAGCATCGCTACAACCGTCTAAAGCCTTTCGAGCTGTTCGATCTCGGCGGGTTTTCCCATTACAGCTGTTCGTCGTGACGAGTGTCCCGTCTGGTTACCAAACTTTACAAATTGCCAAACCTATCAAGGTCTCCGATCACCACATCCCCTAAAGTAGCGGCACAACCTCTAACAAGGATAAACGGTTGCCGCGATGAAACGCCTGATAGGTTTCTCTGTGTCTGTTCTTTCCCTCGCTCTGGCAGGTTGCGGCGAGGAATCCGATGAACTGCCCGTGGACGGGCGGGATTTTGATGGTGTGGAGTACAGTGAGCCGGCGCCCTATACCGGCAAGGTTATCGACGGATACCTGAACAACGCCCGGGTCTGGCTGGATATGGATGGCGACAGCCAGTTTACGCCGGGGCCCCTGGTCATCGAACTGGATAACGGGGCAGAAGTCACCCTTGCCTCGGGTGAGCCCACGGCAATGAGCGGAACCGGTGGCCGTTTCACAATCGACATCTCGGAGTTGGTTCTACCCCCTTCCGTGGGCCCGGACCTGGATCCCAGGGACTATCCGTTACATGCAGTCGCCCTGCCGGGTAAAACCCTTGAGGAAACACACAACGGCGAGGTGCCGGTGGCCAACGCCTATCTGATGTCGGCGCCTCCCGGTGTCCGCAATATCACGCCACTGACAACACTGGCCCGTTACCGGGGCGTTGTCGGGCTGGGTTCGTTTCTGGAAACGCCATCTGGCGTTCCTGCCAGCCTGGCGGACCTGAATCTGGTGCGGGATTACATTCTCGCCCAGGATGACCGCTCACACGCCTACGCCAGGGCATTGGCAAGATTCATGGCCAGTCAGATCCCCGAGGCCTACAACGATCTGCTGGCAGCAGAGAACAGTGACGGCACGGAGCGATTCCTGAGCAGGGAAGCGGCGTTTCTGCTGGGCGTCTCTCTGATTCAGAATGCCGCGGACGTTATTGCGGTGGTCGATACTGCTGCTCAGGGTGACTTTGCCAATGTCGATGCCGAAACCTTGACCCTGCCCGAAGTGGATGTGGAATTGAGCGATCCCGTGCTGCTCACCGGCCAGAAGGTATACGCCGAGCCTTCCAACCAGGACACCCTGCCTGCCAATCGTTCAGGCCTGCAGATCTCCGCCGAGCTGGCCTTCGATTACAGTGAGAGCGGGCGTCTGCTATCCGTCTCGGCGAATGGCTGTCTGTCACCGTCCATGCCGGAGTTGGCGCGCCTGATTGGTGTAAATGGTTATATGGCGAAGCTGCACACCCAGTGGCTACCCTCTGCCGCACTGTCGGAGCAGAGCCGCTTGAATTTCGATGAAGACGGAACGGATGAACGTCTGATTTTCGACTGGGACAACCGCCGTGCCTATTTCGAAACCAGTACCACCTGCCATCAGTATCGCGGGATTTCAGCAGGCTCGACTGAGCTCGGCGGTAACCCCGAGGTAACCTACAGCTGGACAAAGGACAGTGGTGAGCTGGCCGAGCTGGTTGCAGAGTATGGCACCGGCAAGACCCGCACGCTGGTTCCGGACATGGCGAATTCGTCTTCTGTATTTCCGGGTTATCGGCTTTCAGAGCAGGGCAGTGAGGTGGAGGCCGTGACGTTTGCGGTCGGCATCAGTAACTGTACCCCGCAAGAGGATGCCGTGGACGCGAATCAGGTTGTCACTGGCGTTCAGCCTTACCAGTTTTCGGGCTACGACCCTCAGTCCGGGGGTTTTACCGATACCGTCCTGGAATTCGACCGCAGGGAGTTTTCCGGCCCGGAGCAACCGGATCTTCGACTGCTGCGATACGGATTCCTTGATCCCGATCGTCTTGGGCTAGACAGGGTAACCGGGGATGGCAGTTTCGAGTGGGTGATGAATTACCCGACAGCAGGCGGGCCGGGCTTCGTTGCTGAACAACCGAATCTTATTCGTGATGCCTACCTGACACGATACAGTGCGGGCGGTGACTGTGGCCGCGAGTTCGAGGGCATTCCCAGCTCCGCGTATGCGCGGGTGGAGTATAGCTACCAGCGTTTGTCTGAGTATCTGGTTGAACTGCTGGAATAGGGACTATTGAGCCGGATTCTTTTCTGGCTGCAGGGAGCGCGTGCAAGGGAGTTACAGGAGTTGGCTGTGCTTCAAAGGGAATTAACATGTGGCCGGTTGGCCAATTTGCCACTTCCTGAGGGAGGAAATGGTGCCGAGGAGAGGACTTGAACCTCCACGGGGTTGCCCCCACTAGCACCTGAAGCTAGCGTGTCTACCAATTTCACCACCTCGGCAGGTGATTTGCAGAACCTTAGCTTGTTGAAAACTAAACGTTTCTGCCAACGTTGAGGTGTGTGCCTCAACCGATGGCGCGTACTCTAATAATTCCGGCCTGGGCTGTCAAACATTTTTTCGCAAAAAGAATGGCAGGTATTTATGCCTATTCCGGGCAGGTTGATAGGCAGGACCTCCATCCCAACGTTATACTCGTTGCAAACGAATCTATACTGTGCCGCGTTGGTGCAGCCTCAGGACAAGGATCCGAATGGTTTCCAGGAAGAAAAACGACCGGGATCCTCACGCCAGCCGTGAGGCCCAAAAATACGATAATCCTATTCAAAGCCGGGAATTTATCCTCTCGCATCTCAAGGATCGCGGGGCTCCCGCAACACATGAAACATTGTGTTCCGAGCTTGGTCAGTCTTCGGAGGAGGGTATTGAAGCCCTTCGGCGGCGTTTGATCGCCATGTGCCGAGATGGACAACTGATCTGCAATCGCCGTGGCGCCTACCTGCCCATTGAAGAAGCGGATCTGGTTACCGGTCGCGTGATCGGACACAAGGATGGCTTCGGGTTTCTGGTGCCGGACGATGGCGGTTCCGACCTGTTCCTTACAGCCCGCCAGATGCGTCAGGTGTTTCACGGTGACCGGGTGGCTGCCCGGGTAGATCGGGTGGATGACCGCGGTCGACGTGAGGGTGTGATTGTCGAGGTTCTTGAATACCGGACCAGCCAGACAGTAGGGCGTTTTTTCCAGGAGAGCGGTATCAGCTTCGTGGTTCCGGAAAATGCGCGGATCAACCATGAGGTGCTCATTCCCCAGGAAAATTGCGGCAACGCCCGTCATGGCCAGTACGTGGTGGTGGATATTGTTCGTCAGCCTACCGTGCGCACCCAGCCATTGGGCAAGGTTGTTGAGGTACTGGGAGAGCATATGGCGCCAGGAATGGAGATTGACGTTGCCATTCGTTCCTACGACATTCCCCATAGCTGGCCACCCGCCGTGGGTGAGCAAACAGCCGCAATTCCGGAAGAAGTCACTGAAAAAGACAAGGTCAACCGGAAGGATATCCGCAATCTCAGGCTGGTAACGATCGACGACGAGACGGCACGGGATTTTGATGATGCCGTGTATTGCGAGCCAAGGGCTCGTGGTGGCTATCGTCTGTTGGTTGCGATTGCCGATGTTTCCCACTACGTCCGGCCTGGTACACCACTGGACGAAGAGGCGGTAAACCGCAGTACGTCGGTTTATTTCCCGGATCACGTTGTGCCAATGCTGCCGGAAAAACTGTCCAATGGCCTGTGTTCGCTGAACCCGGGGGTCGACCGCCTCTGCATGGTGGCCGATATGACCGTCAGCGCCGCGGGCAATATCAGCAGTTACAGCTTCTATCAAGCGGTCATGTTCAGTCATGCGCGGCTTACCTATAACAAGGTAAGCACCATGCTGGAGCACCCGGACACCGAACAGGGCTACAAGCTGTGTGAGCAATACGCCAACGTGCTCCCGCAGTTGCACAATCTTTATGGCCTCTACCAGTTGTTGCGCAAGGCCCGTACCGAGCGTGGTGCAATTGATTTCGAAACCACCGAAACCAAGATTGTGTTTGACGCCGACCGGAAGATAGAAGAGATCGTTCCGGTGCAGCGCAACGACGCCCACAAGATCATCGAGGAATGCATGCTGTGTGCGAACGTTGCCACAGCTCGATTCCTGAAAAAACACAAACTTCCGGCACTCTACCGGGTCCATGATGGCCCGTCAGAAGAGCGACTTAATGCAGTGCGGCTGTTCTTGGGTGAGCTGGGCCTGCAATTGGGGGGTGGCGATAGCCCCACGTCTGCGGACTATCAGGAGCTGTTGAACAGTATCAAGGACCGCTCGGATGCCAATGTGATACAGACGGTTATGCTGCGTTCGCTCAGCCAGGCCGTCTACAGTCCGGAAGAGGGTGGCCATTTTGGCCTTGGCTACGCGGGTTACGCCCACTTTACGTCGCCGATCCGGCGTTATCCGGACCTCATTAATCACCGGGCCATCAAGTCGGTTATTCACGGCGGGCAGCCTTCCAAGGATGTGGTTCCGCCACCGAAGCCGGATCCCGAGCTTGCCGAATATCCTTACGATATGGCCCGGATGGAGCAGTTGGGTGAGCACACCTCGATGGCAGAGCGCCGTGCCGATGATGCCACCCGTGACGTCATGGCCTGGCTGAAGTGTGAGTACCTCAGTGATCATGTCGGTGAGGAGTACGACGGTGTTATTGCGTCCGTGGTGCCCTTCGGTTTCTTTGTGGAGCTTTCTGGCGTCTACATAGAGGGGCTGGTGCACGTGTCGACGCTCAGCGGTGACTTCTTCCATCACGATTCAGCCAAGCATCGCCTCATCGGTGAGCGCACGGCAATGAGCTTCCGGCTTGGTGATGAGGTTCGTGTGAAGGTCGTTCGGGTTGGGATGGAAGATCGCAAGATCGACCTGGAGCTGATCAGCGAGCCCGTGCATCGACAGGCAGATCGTGACGCGCTCAAGGTTCCAGATAAAGGCGAGCGAGGAAAGGGCAAGCGCGGCCCCGGCAAAGGAGGCAAGCCGCCCGGCAGAACCAAACCTGGCCAGAAGAGTGCGTCACCCGGCGAGCCTGGCCTGAAGCGCCCGAGGAAACGCCCGGCGTCGGCGTCATCGAAGAAAAAGGGGCCTGAGGCCTTCGATGATAATGAAACGCCATCTGCCAGAGATGAGCTGGTTGCAAAGGCTGCGAAACTTGCCCTGAAAAAAGGCAAGAAGGGCAGTGGCGCTGGCAAAGACGACAAGAAAGCCAAGCCGCGAAAATCAGGCAAGTAACAGGAATCAGAACCAGTGTCCGGAGAGTTTGTGTTTGGCTGGCACGCGGTTGAGGCTGTCCTCAAGCGCGAGCCTGAGCGTCTTCAGCAGGTCTGGATTCAGACCGGCCGGCAGGATAAGCGGGTCAAGAGCATTACCGATACCCTGGACGGCCTTGGGGTGAAATGGAAGGTCGTGCACCGGAAGGAGCTTGATGAGCGGGTGTCCGGTGTCCATCAGGGTGTTGTGGCGGCTGTCAGTGAAAGCCGGGAATGGACCGAAGATGATCTGCTGGCCCAGTTGGCCGCCAGTGACAAACCGCCGTTCCTCCTAGTACTTGATGGCGTAACCGATCCTCACAATCTTGGTGCCTGCATGCGCACCGCAGATGCGGTTGGTGTTCAGGCGGTTATCGTGCCCAAGGACAAGTCTGCGTCACTGACGCCGGTTGCCCGAAAGGTCGCCTGTGGGGCTGCCGAAACGGTGCCCTTTGTGCGAGTCACCAACCTTGCCCGCTTTCTGCGCAGTTTGCAGGATCAGGGTGTCTGGCTGATTGGCACCGCCGGTGAGGCGGACGCCACCCTTTACCAAGCCGATTTCAAAGGGCCGGTAGCGCTGGTGATGGGCGCCGAAGGCAAGGGTATGCGCCGGCTCACCCGCGAGCACTGCGATCAGCTGATCAATATCCCCATGCTCGGCCACGTAGACAGCCTCAACGTCTCTGTGGCTACGGGTGTTTGCCTATATGAAGCACTGCGCCAGCGGCTTGGTTAACCCTTGCACACAGGGCCTTCCCCGCCTAGAATACGTGACCCCTTTTTTAAGGGGTGGTTTTGTATTGCCTGATTGCAGGCAATACCGGGCCAAGCTTTTGATCAAGCCTTTCTTGTAAAGCCTTATTGATAAAGCAAAAAGAAACCGGCAGCAGCAGCTGTCAACTCCTTGCTTTCATGTTTGTCGGTCGCGGGTTCAACGCCGTACCGGTAAAAAGGAAGCTGTTTAAACCGTAGGGAGAACTCATGCGTCACTACGAAATCGTTTTTATGGTACATCCGGATCAGAGCGAGCAGGTGCCCGCGATGATCGAGCGTTATACCGGCGTCATCACTGAAGATGGCGGCAAGGTACATCGCCTGGAAGATTGGGGCCGTCGTCACCTGGCATACCCGATCAACAAGATTCACAAGGCTCACTACGTACTGATGAACGTTGAATGTTCACAGGCCGCGATGGACGAGCTGACTCACAACTTCCGTTTCAACGATGCAATCATCCGCGACATGATCCTGCGCCGTGATGGTGCGGATACAGACCTGTCCCCGATGAAAGCTTCCGAGTCCCGTGAAGACCGTCGTGGCGGCGATGATCGCCCGCGTCGTTCAGCCGAATCTGACGAGCCACGTCAGCGTGCTGAAACCCAGGACGAAGAAGAGTAATTAACCGGAGTTGAGGAGTTAAGTTATGGCTCGTTTTTTCAGACGTCGTAAGTTCTGCCGCTTCACGGCAGAGGGTGTTAAGGAGATCGATTACAAAGATCTGGACACCCTGAAAGGCTACATCACTGAAACCGGCAAAATCGTGCCCAGCCGCATCACCGGCACCAAAGCACGTTATCAGCGTCAGCTGGCTACCGCTATCAAGCGTGCCCGCTACCTGGCACTGCTGCCGTACTCGGACAGCCACGATAACTAAGTAACAGAAACACAGGACTTGGGACCATGCGTGCACTTGCACAGTATGTAATGCGCGGTCCCTTCCAGGCCGGCGGGGTAGCAGCAGTCACGACTGCAGTGCCCTTGTTGTTCTGGATTGGCGCAGCCGTTGTCGGCCTGGTTATTCTCAGGCTTGGTATCAGCCAGGGGCTCAATATCGGGCTCTGGGCATTACTTCCGGCGCTTGGCTGGAGCATTTTCGGGCAGGACCCGACCGCTCTGGCTGTATTGCTCCAGGTGATGCTCATGGCGTCGCTGATCAGAACCACGCAGTCCTGGGAAAAAGCCCTGCTTGCGGGAAGTTTTCTCGCAATCGTCACAGGCCTGATGTTGCCTGTGGTCTACCCGGGCTTGCTGGATGATCTGGTCCAGGCCGGGGTGAGCTTTTACCAACAGTACAATGCCGAAATCGCGCAGAGTCTCGGCGATGACCTCGACAGGGTTATCCGCGACACGATGAACGCGAGTATGGCCGGTACCTACCTGGCAACGGGTGTGGGCATGACCATGCTGGCGCGGTCCTGGCAGGCGGGGCTTTATAACCCCGGTGGGTTCCGCAAGGAATTCCATAGCCTGCGGCTGTCGGCGCCGATTGCGGTGTTGTGTGCAGTGACCATGGTGGTTGGTCCGATCCTCGGGCTGAATTCCATGTTGCTTGCCTGGGCTGCGGGAACACCGTTGTTCCTGGCCAGCCTGGCACTGGTGCACGGCGTTGTTGGTTTGAAAAAGCTCAGTGGGAA
The DNA here is from genome assembly GCF_002341575.1 of Marinobacter sp. UBA2498. NCBI lineage: Bacteria > Pseudomonadati > Pseudomonadota > Gammaproteobacteria > Pseudomonadales > Marinobacteraceae > Marinobacter > Marinobacter sp. UBA2498. Next base: position 54,957 of record NZ_DDOI01000086.1, read on the forward strand.
CTGGTTGGCGATGTTTTATGTAGCGCTGATCCTTTTGGGCCCAAGCCTGATGATTCTGTTAGTGGTTCTGGCTTTTGTGGATAGCTGGCTGGATATCCGGAGGCGTATAAGCCCTGCCGGGCCGGCTGAATAAAGCACGAAGAGGTTAACGAGATGGAAGTTATTCTGCTCGAGAAAGTTGCAAACCTTGGCTCCCTGGGTGACAAGGTAAAGGTTAAGGCCGGTTACGGTCGTAATTTCCTGCTTCCTTATGGCAAGGCTGTACCTGCCACTGAAGCAAACCTGAAGGCGTTCGAAGAGCGTCGTGCCGAGCTTGAGAAAGCAGCTGCTGAGAAGCTGTCTGCTGCCCAGGCCCGCGCCGAGGCCCTCGAGGGTGCCGCTTTCACCATCAGCTCCAAGGCCGGTGAAGAAGGCAAGCTGTTCGGTTCTATCGGTGTGCGCGACATCGCTGACGCGATCACTGCCGGTGGTACCGAAGTAGAGAAGAGCGAAGTTCGTCTGCCGGAAGGCCCGATCCGGGTGACTGGCGAGTACGAGATCGAGCTTCAGCTGCACTCCGACGTTGAAGTAAGCGTCAAGCTGGCGGTTGTTGCCGAGTAAGCCGTTTTCTCTGGAAACGGTGCTGGGGTTGCCCCGGCTCTGGTAATACGCTGGTGGCCTCACTGCCTCTTTGGAGGCGGGTGCCGGCCAACCTGACAGGCCCGAACCGCATCTTGCGGCTTTCGGGCCTGTTGCTTTCTGGTATGCTGTTAAGTCCCTGTAACCCCCTCCCATTGCTTCGGCAGGTCGCTTAAACTGTCGTGGTTATGATGTGCAACTGAAGATGTGTTCATGGCCAAGCCCAATCTGAAGCCCGCGAGTACCGATCTCGAAACCAGCCGGATCAAGGTTCCCCCTCATTCTGTCGAAGCAGAGCAGGCAGTCCTGGGCGGCCTGATGCTGGACAATCGCCGGTTTGACGAGATCTCCGAGGTGATTTCGGCCGCCGATTTTTACCGACAGGACCACCGGCTGATCTTTGGCGCTGTGGAGCGCCTTGCCAGTGAGAGTGAGCCTCTGGATGTGGTCACCCTCGCCGAATTCCTGGAGCGGGCCGGTGATATCGAAGATGCCGGTGGTTTGTCCTATCTGGCCGAGCTGGCCGAGAAAACCCCGGGTGCAGCCAACATCCGTGCTTACGCCGATATCGTCCGGGAACGCTCCATTCTGCGCCAGCTGGTGGAGGTGTCCGGCAAGATTTCCGATTCGGCCTTTAATCCGCTCGGGCGAAACAGCAATGAGATTCTGGATGAGGCTGAGCGCAGCGTTTTCCAGATTGCCGAAGCGCGGGTCAAGGAGGGTTCCGGGCCGCAGGCCATCAACCCCATTCTGGCCAAGACCCTGAGCCGGATTGAGGAACTGTTTGAGTCGGGTGAGCAGACCACCGGCCTGACCACCGGTTTCAAGGATCTGGATGAGCAGACCTCGGGCATGCAGCCCTCGGACCTGATCATCGTGGCGGGTCGCCCCTCCATGGGTAAGACGACCTTTGCGATGAATATTGTCGAGAATGCCCTGATCAGCACCGGCACGCCGGTTCTGGTGTTCAGTATGGAGATGCCGGCGGATGCTCTTGCCATGCGTATGCTCTCGTCGCTCGGGCGCATTGACCAGACCAAGGTTCGCGGCGGCAAGCTGGAAGAAGACGACTGGCCCCGGCTGACGTCGGCGGTGAGCCTTCTGAAAGACAAGCCGCTCTATATCGACGATACGCCGGGCCTGAGCCCCACCGAGATGCGTTCCCGGGCGCGCCGTATTGCCCGGGAAAACGACGGCAAGATTGGCCTGATCATGGTCGACTACCTGCAGCTTATGCGGGTGCCCGGCAACACTGAGGGTCGGACCGCTGAGATCTCGGAAATTTCCCGGTCACTGAAGGGTATCGCCAAAGAGTTGAGTTGCCCGGTGGTGGCCCTGTCCCAGCTTAACCGGAGTCTTGAGCAGCGGCCGAACAAGCGCCCGGTGAACTCGGATTTGCGGGAATCCGGCGCCATCGAGCAGGACGCCGACGTTATCATGTTCGTCTACCGTGATGAGGTCTATAACGAGGATACCTCTGACAAGGGCATTGCCGAGATCATCATAGGTAAGCAGCGGAACGGCCCGATCGGCACAATTCGCCTGGCATTTATCGGCAAGTACACCAAATTCGAGGATCTGGCCCACGGTGACTACAGCGATTATGGCGGGGAGTATTGATGCCCCGCAGCACCGTTGCCCGGATTGATCTCGACGCCCTTCGTCGGAACTTCCAGACTGCCCAGAGGCGGGCCGGCGGTGCCAGGGTGATGGCCGTGGTGAAAGCCGATGGCTATGGCCATGGCATCGGGCATGTGGCCTCGGCTCTCGATAGCCTTGCTCCGAAGTATGCGGTGGCTTGCATCGAAGAAGCGCGAGCCATTCGGGATACAGGTCTGGTACAGCCGGTTGTCCTGCTGCAGGGCGTCCATGCTGAAGCGGATATCGCTGAATGCGCCCGGAGTGGCTTTGAGCCGGTGTTCCACAGTTTCCAGCAACTGGCGTGGCTGGAGCGTCTGGATACATGGCCCGCTTTCTGGCTGAAAGTGAACAGCGGTATGAACCGTCTCGGCTTTCATCCGGACGAGCTGGCCGGGGTGATGAGCCGGTTACAGGCCATGAGCGCTGATACAGAGCTCCTGGGGTTCGTCACGCATTTTGCGTGCGCCGACGATCCAGACAGCGCAATGACGGCGCAGCAGACTGCGGTGTTCGAAAAGGCTACGTCTTCGTTCCCGGATTTAATGAAGAGCGTTGCCAATTCGGCCGCCCATTTTCGACCGGGCCAGCCGATGTTTGACTGGAGCCGCCCCGGAATCATGTTGTATGGCGGCTCACCAATGGTGGGCACGACCGGTCCCGAACTTGGCCTGGAGCCGGTAATGTCGCTTGAGGCCCCCTTGATCAGCACCCGCTTGGTGCCGGCGGGCGAGTCCGTTGGCTATGGGGCTGGCTGGGTTGCCGATCGGAACACGCGGATGGGCATGGTCGCGATCGGTTACGGTGATGGCTACCCCCGGCATGCCGGCACCAATACGCCTGCGGCGATCAACGGCCAGCGGATCAGACTGATTGGCCGGGTATCCATGGACATGCTGGCGGTGGACCTCACCAATGCACCCGATGCGAAGGAGGGTGACAGCGTTGAACTCTGGGGTCGCACCGTGGGGGTCGATGAGGTAGCCGCCTGTGCCGGCACTATCTCCTACGAGTTGATGACCGGCATCACCGGGCGGGTACCGCGGCAATACCGGTAGCGCTGTGGCGCGCTTTTTCAGCCTGGTTCCGGTTCGTGAATGATTTCCTCGATAAAGTCGAGAATGGCAGCGAGGCTGCGGTCGTCCAGCTTTTTGAGCACCTTGTGCACGACCATCTTGCTGCCCTTGAGCATGCTGCTGATGCCCATTTTGGCCATGCCCATCATCATGCTGCTGGCATGCAGGCGGCGAAGCGGCTCCAGGAAAAAGAAGTCCAGACCTTCTTCGGTCATGTCCACAATCAGGTTGAAGAGCTTGTCGATGGCTTCCTTGTCGGCCTTGCCGCGTTCGCGCAGTTCGCCGACGGTATACAGGGCCCGGGTTCGCAACTCATCAGGGATCGGCGCCACAATGTGGCTCTGTTGTTTCAGCATGACAGTTCCTGTTGTTGTATGCTCTTGAAAGAAATAGCAAAGCATTAAATTCAGACTGCATCAGTGTAGGCGCCGGAATCCAGAAGCCATTGGCCAAACCGGTTCCGAAATAACGTCACATCAGTGATATCGGGAGGCATTGAATCCTCGTGCATGTACTTGTTGTTCACGATTACGGCCCTTTGGGGAAGGTTTTGCTGGAGCGCTTGCGGGCAACGCACCTGCACGTCAGCCCTTTGCTTGTCAGCGATCCCTCCAACGCCGATCTTGATGCACTGGAGAACTGGATTCCCGAAGATACCGACCTGATCGTAAATGCACTCTGGATGGCCGATCCGGAGGTCGCCGAGAATGATCCTGAGGGCGTCCATATGGCGGCATTCTCGCTACCCGTGGCCATGGCCGAGTTCGCCCGTGATCGTGGCATGGCGCTGTTCCAGCTTTCCTCCTGCTACGTGTTTGATGGACGAAAGCAAAGCGGCTACATCACTTCCAATCCGGGGCAACCGGTGAATGAACTGGGCAACTGGCAATGGGAGTGCGAGCAGGCCCTGCGCACTCTGCTGCCCAGACACATTATCCTGCGGACCGGATGGAGCCTGGCGCGGTTTATCCGCAAGGTGCAGGTCAGCACAGCGGCCGACGAGGTCCTGTCACTGCCGGGACGTTGCCGGGGGCAGCCGGTGGCGGTCCGGGATCTGGCCCGGGTGATTGAAGCAGTGGTGCTTCAGCTCGATTGTGGTGCCGAAGTCTGGGGGACGTATCAGTACGCCGGTGCCGAGGAAATCAATCTGTACGAGTTGGGCCTGGCAATTGCCGGCCTTCCCGGGATTCCTGAAGGTATCCGGGTGGTAGATGAGGTGCCGGAGTGGGGGCATCTCGAGCCGGTCAATACCACTCTGATCTGCACCAAGATCCGCAATACGTTCGGTATCAAACAGATGCCATGGCGCTCTGGCCTGGTGGATGAACTGACCATGCTGAAAAAGAATAACGGCAGGGAAGTGGAGAGTGAGCCCGCCGGTTGATGACATCGGCGGGCAAAAAGTGGTTTCTCAGTTATTGCACTGGCGGGAGAATTCCCGGCTGACCATCTGCAGGGCTTCGATGTCCAGAAGTTCGACTTCCCGGCCCCGGGCCTTGATAATCCCCTGATTCTGGAAGCGTGTGAATACCCGGCTTACGGTTTCAACCGCTAGCCCGAGAAAGTTGGCGATGTCGTTACGTGCCATGGGCAGGCTGAAGTTGGTCGGGGACATCCGGCGGCGCTGGAAGCGGCTGGAAAGCGACAGCAGCAGTGCGGCAATGCGCTCTTCGGCGGTATTCTTGCTCAGCAGCATGGCCAGCTGATGGCTGTTCTGGATCTCCTGGCTCATCAGGTGATACATGTGATGCTGCAGTTCCGGCAGCTTGCCGGTCAGCTCCTCCAGTTTGTCGATCGGAAACTCGCAGACGCTGGTCCTCTCCAGAGCCTTGGCGGTGCAGGCATAATGCTCGCTGCCAATGCTGTCCAGACCCACCAGTTCACCGGGCATGAAAAAGCCGGTCACCTGCTCTTCGCCGCTCTCGGTAATAATCGACGTCTTGATGGAGCCACTTTTCACCGCAAAGCAGGAGCGGTAGGGCGTGCTCTGGTCAAAGATGTGTTCGCCGCGGTTGAAGATCCGCCCCTGCTGGACAATGTCTTCCAGCCGGTCAAGATCGTTCTCTTCAACTGCCAGGGGAAGGCAAAGGTTGCTCAGGCTGCACTGGTGGCAGGAGGCCTTGAGGGGAGAAGCCTGACGAAACGGAATTGCTTGAGCCATACGTGATGATCCGTCCGATTTGATCCATATCAAAACTGTACCTTAATACGGATAACTGTCTTTGCCAAGGATCAAGCTTAATGATCTTAGAATATAATTCCAAAAGATAAGGGCCCGAAGGCCCCTATGCGAGTCAGGCTTACAGTTTTTCAAACACCAGGGACGCGTTAGTGCCACCAAACCCGAAACTGTTGGACATCACGGTGTTCAGTGCGCCTTCGCGACTTTGCGGGCCGACTAGTGGAATATCGCTGATTTTCTCGTCCGGATTGTTGAGATTTTTGGTGCCTGCAATGAAATCGTTCTGCAGCATCAGGAGCGAGTAGATCGCCTCCTGCACACCTGCGGCACCCAGGGAGTGGCCGGTCAGGGATTTGGTCGAGGAAATAGGGGGAATGTCGGAACCAAAGGTTGCGCGCACGGCGCCCAGTTCGGCGACATCGCCCACCGGTGTGCTGGTACCGTGGGCATTAATGTAGTCAATCTTGCCCCGGATGGTCGCCATGGCCTGCTTCATACAGCGCTGGGCGCCTTCACCGGAGGGTGCGACCATGTCGTAGCCGTCGGAA
>NZ_DDOI01000039.1:0-298 GCF_002341575.1 Marinobacter sp. UBA2498
GGCCTGGAGTACCTGAAGCAGGTGGTTCTTGAGGACAGTCTGGGGATCGGCGCTGAGCTGGAGGAGCACATGGAGGGGATTGTTGGGACCTACCAGTGCGAGTGGAAGACGGCCGTCGAGGATCCGGAGAAGCGGAAGCGGTTCCGGGAGTTTGTTAATGCGCCTTCGCAGTGCGATCCGGTTCAGGAGTGGACGGTTGAGCGGGGGCAGCGTCGGCCTGTTTTGGAGTCTGCGTAGCCTTTAGGTTCTGGTGAAGAGCAAGGCGCCATGGGGGTGCTTTTCTTCTGGGAAAAACAAC
>NZ_DDOI01000039.1:411-4672 GCF_002341575.1 Marinobacter sp. UBA2498
TTCGCTCAGACATCTTTTTCCCGACAGAAAAGCACCCCCATACCACCTCGCTCACCAAGCTTCCGTGGTATCGCTTGTAACGCACAGTTGAAATAAACGCACAAGGAATAGGAGAAACACAATGAAACCACGCACTCGTTGGGAAGCCGTTTGCACCGTAGACGACCTGGTGCCGGAATCTGGCATCGCGGTATGGACCGAAGAAGGTCCGGTGGCGGTGTTTTATCTGCCGCATCGGCTGCCGGCGTTGTTTGCCATCAGCCATACGGACCCGTTCAGCGGCGCCAATGTGCTGGCCCGGGGGATTACCGGGGATCTGAAAGGGGAGCCGGTGGTGGCGTCGCCGTTGTACAAGCAACATTTCAGTCTGCTTACGGGTGTCTGTCTGGAAGACGATACCGTGCGGGTCAAAACCTACCCTGTCCTGCTGGACGGCAACCAGATCCGCTTGGAAGTACGGGCCAACCAGCGAGAATCCATCGCGGCCTAGGCCCTTAACAATGCCGGCGAAAGCCGGCGCGTGGTATGGGAAGTCTTTGTGCAGGGGAAAAGATGTCTGAGCGAAGCGAGTTGCTTTTCCCCGGAAGAAAGACTTCCCATGGCGCGTGACGGCGATACTCCGAGGCTAAACCTCTCTGGAGCGACGCCAACGCTCCCGCCAGCCAAGAACAAAGATGGTCAGTGACGGCAGAAAAGTCACGGTTACGATCGCTGCCCCCAGCAGGCCAAACAGAACGATAGCGCCCACGCCGCGATAGAGCTCGGTGCCTTCGCCGGGCAGGAACACCAGGGGCGAGAGGCCGCAGATGGTGGTCAGGGTGGTCATGGCAATCGGGCGCAGGCGGGTCTGGACGGCGCCGGTGACGGCCTGTACTACGGTAACGCCTTTCTGGCGCAGGTTCTGCCGGGCCTGGTCCACCACCAGGATGGGGTTGTTCACCACGGTTCCCATCAGGATCAGGAAGCCCAGCATGGTAATCATGTCGAAGGGTTGTCGCAGAGGCTGGAGGCCGATCATGGGCAGCAGGCCACCGACCAGGTTCATCAGGGCCAGGCCCACAATGCCACCGGCCACGCCAAGCGGTATTGCGGTCATGATCAGCAGCGGGAATCCCCAGTGCGCGAAGATGGCCACCAGCAGCAGGTAGACAATGGCAATGGCAATGGCAATGATGAAATTGCCGGTCAGAGCCTCCCGTGTGGCATTAAGCTGATCGCTGGCGCCGGAAATATCCACGTTCACATTCGCGGGCAATGCGCCGCTGTCCCGCATGAACTGCAACAGTTCCGTGCGTACCCTCTCAACGCCGGCTTCGAGCGGCACATCGTCCGGGGGAATCACGTTCAGAGTCACCGTGCGGCGACCGTCCACCCGGCGGACCGTGCTGGTATCGACGGTTTCCTCGATGGTAGCCAGGCTGGAGAGCGGCAGGGTAGCACCCTGGGGGGTGTGCACCATGACATCCGGCAGGCTGTCCAGTGACGGGTTGCGACCCTCGCTGCCGTAGACGTAGATATCGATCTTTTCGTCGTCCAGGAAGAAATCGTCGACGTAGCTGCCCTCGGTTAGAGAGGCTACGGTGAAGCCAATGCTTTCTGCTCCCAGACCCAGTTCAGCCGCGCGATCCCAGTCGGGCATAATCTGGATCAGCGGTTGCGCCAGGGACAGCGTGGAGGGCTGGCTCTGGATGCGGGGGTTGTCGAAGATCTCCTCGGCCCGCTGGTAAGCGGCATTGGCGGCGCTGTAGACCGACACCAGGTCCGGGCCGGAGATGTCCAGGTTGATGCTGCGGGTGCCGCCGTCGTTGCTGGAAATGATGGAGCCCTTGGCCGCGAAGGCGCGCATGCCCGGGAACTGTTCATAGAACCGGGTGATCTCGTCCATCAGGGCTTCGATGTGCCTTGGATTCAGGGTCTCGGCGATGATCCGGATCCTGGTGGGCGTTACCTGCATGTTGAGATAGGCCATGGGCGGCACGCTGGTTTCGCCCGCGGCGTAGGCCTGGCCGTCCGCGTTCACGTGGGGCAGGAAGTAGTCTTCCACCTGGCGGGCAATGGCTTCCATCTCCTGCAGGTTGTAACCCGGCGGCGCCGACATGGCGGCAAAGGTCTTGGGCTCCTCGCCTTCCGGCAGGTATTCGGCGGGTGGGGTCAGCACAAAAATCACCCACAGGCTGAAGCCGACGGTGGCTGCCATCACCAGAAGCCGGCGCACCGTGCCATTCACCAGCCATCGCACCGCCCCCATGGCGGCCCCGCTCCAGCGACCCGAGGTTTCGTTGCCGTATTCATCGGTGGTCACGCCCCGGCGGCCGAAATCCAGCCGGGCACAGAGGGTGGGTATGATGGTGATTGCCACCAACATGGAGGCGAGAATGGCAGCAGAGATGGCAATGGCCACGTCGGAATACAGCTGGCCCGCCTCTTCCTCGATAAACAGGATCGGCAGGAACACCAGGATGGTTGTGGTGGTGGACGCCAGCACCGCCGGCCAGACTTCACGCACGCCCTTGAGGGCCGATTCGAAACGGTCCAGCCCCAAACGCCGGTGTCGCTCGATGTTCTCAAGCACCACGATGCTGTTGTCCACCGTCATGCCGATGGCAAAGGCGATACCGGCCAGAGAGATCACGTTGATGGTGCGGCCGGTGATCAGCAGCCCGATAAACGCGGCTATGGCACACAGCGGTATGCCCACCACCCCGGCAAACGTGGCCCGGCCGGACCTCAGAAACAGGAACATCACCAGGGTTGCGAAGGCGGCACCGATACCCAGATTGGTCCAGACATTGGCAACCGAGGCTTCCACGTACCGGGCATCGTCTGCGGTCAGGCCCAGGGTCATGCCCGCAGGTTCCAGCACTTCGCGGTTGATGGCGGCGACTTCGTCCATCATGGCGTGCTTGATATCGATAACGTTGGATCCGCTCTCCCGACGCACCTGCAGGCCGATCACCCGCTGGCCATTGACGACGGACAGTTCCCTAATCCGTGAGTGACCCTGCTGCACCTGGGCAACCTCGCCCAGGCGCACCACGCTGTCACCCTGTCGGCGCACCACCAGTTGCTCCAGGGATTCAACATCATCAAAGCGACCCACCGTGCGCAGCAGGTACCGGCGCTTGCCGGAATCAATCTCGCCACCGGAAATGTCCTGGTTGCGGCTGACAATGGCATCACGCAGATCGAGCAAGCTCAGGCCACGCTGGGCCAGGGCGGCTTCGTCCACGATAACCTGCATTTGCCGGTCGGCACCGCCGCCGACGGTCACCTCGGAAACCCCCGGCACGCTCTCCATCCTGGGCCGCACGCGGTCCTCGATAAAATCGCGCATCAGCTCGATGTCCAGCTCACGGGGATTGCCTTCGAGGGTGGCGATGCGAAAATACATGAATGCGTTGGAGGAGAACGACGCCGCAACTATGCGCGGCTCATCGACGTTCCTCGGATAATCCGGCACCTGGCTCAGGGCATTATTGATCTGGATCAGGGTCTCGGTGATATCCACCCCGAACGGAAATTCCAGCTCAATCTCCGCTGCGCCACTGGAGGCGGTGGAGGTCATCCGGCTCAGGTTCGGAACATTGCGCAGGAACCGTTCCTGCTCGATCAGGATGTCTTTCTCGATGTCCTGGGGCGTGGCGCCTGGCCAGCTGGTTTCCACCGTGACCGTCCGCACCTCCAGATCCGGAATCATCTGGACCGGAATCCGCAGTGCTGCAGCAGCCCCAAGGATCGCGACAATCAGGGCAATAACGGTGACCAGAGTGCCGTGGCGGATAATGCCGGCAAACATCAGCGGCTCTCCCGTTCGGCAATGCGAACGCTGATGCCCTCGCTCAGGGACTCGTTGCCACGGACCACCACCTGCTGGTCCGCTTCAAGACCACTAGTGACCTCTACCCGGCCCTCGAAGCCGGTGCCAAGGCGCACCCGCTTTTCGCTCACGGTCCAGGTGTCTTCATCCCCCGGTTCGGCGATCCACACGGTGGTTCGTCCTTCGGGATACCGGTTGATGGCATCGCGGGAAACCGTCAGGCCACGTTCACCGGTAGTGACCCGCAGTACCGCCTGTACCGACATCCCCGGGAGCAGCTTCACGGATTCGGGCTTGATGGCGCGGAGGAGAAAGGTTCTGGACTGGGGATCGTTGACCGGTACCAGAACATCGATGGTGGCGCTGCTCAGTGCCTGGTCATCCTGCACCAGCAGCCGGCTGTTGTCGTCGATGCGTTTGTAGAAGGACTGGGGTACCTGGAAA
>NZ_DDOI01000039.1:4726-5543 GCF_002341575.1 Marinobacter sp. UBA2498
CTGGAAATCCAGACGAAGGTTGTCGGTATCCACCAGAGTCAGCAGCTGGTCACCGGGGGTAACCCATTCCCCGAGATCCCGGGAGCGCTGGCTGACCACACCGTCGAAGGGCGCGGTCACGCGGTGGCGCCCGGCCCGGACTTCCACCTGGCGGCGGGCGGCTTCCAGGCGAGCCAGGGTCGCTTCGCTGGCGGCCACTTCACTTTCCCGTGCACTGACTTCGGTGGCCGCGATATTGCGGCCTGCGCCGACGGATCTGGCCTCACGCAGGCGACGCCGGGCTTCCTCCAGGCGACTGCGGGCCTCTTCTGCCTCGGCTCTTGCCGCGGCCAACTCCCAGGTAACCAATTCGTCATCCAGCTCGACCAACACATCGCCCCGGTCAACACGATCACCGGTTTCCACCCGAACCTCGTCCAGCAGGCCCGCAACCGCCGCCGACATGCCAGATACCCGAAGGGCATTCACCGTACCATTCAGGGTCACTTCCTGAACGATATCTTCTGAAGAGACGGTTTCCAGCTGAACACCAGGCAGGTCCTGGGCAGCGGTGAGCACCGGAAACAGGCTGCACAAAAACAGAACAACACCCTGCAGGCTCTTCATGGGGGTAGCCACGTCCTTTTCTCCAAGATTCATTTCGATGGATGCAATTACTAACCTTAGTTCATGGCTTACGAAGAAAAACCCCGTCCAGACCTTGGCCCGCGTTTGACCTGGCCGGTGCGGAGAATGCGAACCGTGGTCAATCACGTTGCCAGCTATCTGCGCTACTATTGTCACAACACCGACAACAAGGACGCCCTGTGAAACCTCT
>NZ_DDOI01000039.1:5648-6990 GCF_002341575.1 Marinobacter sp. UBA2498
AGCCCTACGGATCAGCTTTTTCTCTGGCTGGAAAAGCGGCAGCAGCCCATGCACGTGGGCGGTCTTCAGCTGTTCTCTTTTCCCGACGACGCACCGGATGATTACGTCGCACAGCTGGCCGACCGGCTCAGGCAGTACACGAAGGTGACTCCGCCGTTTAATCAGCGTCTGGATTACCGTTTCGGCCAGCCGGTCTGGGTGGAAGACGAGCACCTGGACCTGGAACACCACTTCCGCTTCGAGGCACTGCCGACACCCGGGCGGGTCAGGGAACTCTTGTCGTTTGTCTCGGCGGAACATTCCCACCTGATGGACCGGGAACGTCCGCTGTGGGAGTTTCATCTGATTGAAGGCCTGGGGGAACGGCAGTTTGCGGTGTATATCAAGGTGCACCATGCCCTGGTGGATGGTGTATCCGCAATGCGGATGGTCACCCAGATGCTCTGCCAGGACACCGGCGAGCGGGACATGCCGCCGATCTGGGCCATGCCACCACGCCCGGAGCGTGAGAAGGATGATGGCGGCCCCTCGCTATGGCGAAGCATTGGCCACCTGCTGGGTGAATCCGGGAAGCAACTGGGTACCGTGCCCACCGTCGCCCGGGAACTGCTGCGAACCATCAATAACGCCCGCAAAGACCCCGCGTACTCCTCCATATTCCACGCGCCCCGCAGCATTCTTAACCAGAAGATCACCGGCTCCCGACGCTTCGCCGCACAGTCCTATGACCTCAGCCGGATAAAGGCAGTGTGTAAAATCTACGGAACCACGGTGAATGATGTGGTGATGGCCATGTGCGCCACCGCGCTGCGCAGCTACCTGATGAACCAGGACGCCCTGCCGGAAAAGCCGCTGATCGCCATGGTGCCGGTGTCCCTGCGCAAGGATGACAGCTCCGGCGGCAACCAGGTCGGCGTTATCCTCGCCTCACTGCACACCGATGTCACCAGCCCGGTGACACGACTGATGCAGATCCATGAGGACGTGAAAGCCGCCAAGGACCGCTACGCCGACATGTCTGCGGAAGAAATCATCAACTACACCGCCCTGACCCTGGCGCCGGCGGCGTTCAATCTGCTCACCGGCATGGCACCGAAATGGCAGACCTTGAACGTGGTGATTTCCAACGTTCCCGGCCCGCGAGAGACTTGCTACTGGAACGGCGCCACGATGGACGGCATGTACCCGGTCTCCATCGCCATGGATCGCCTGGCCCTGAACATGACCCTGACCAGCTACGGCGACCAGGTGGAATTCGGCCTTATCGGCTGCCGCCGCACGCTACCCAGCCTGCAGCGGATGCTCGACTATCTGGAAGAGGCCCTGGTCGAACTGGAAACCG
>NZ_DDOI01000039.1:7140-7572 GCF_002341575.1 Marinobacter sp. UBA2498
CCGATCAGGAACAGGCCGCCGGTAAACAGGTAGATGATGCCGGTAATCCACTTGCCCATGTACATCCGATGAATCCCGAACACCCCCAGGAAGGTCAGCAGGATCCAGCTTATGTTGTAGCTGACCTCACCTTCCCGGAACCGAAGATCCGCCTCCCGGTCCATGGCCGGGATCAGGAACAGGTCGATGATCCAGCCGATGAACAGCAGCCCCAGGGTAAAGAACCAGATGGTGCCGGTAACGGGTTTGCCGTAGTAAAACCGGTGTGAGCCCAGGAATCCGAAGATCCAGAGCAGGTAGCCGATCAGTTTGCTGTGGGTGTCTGGGCGTTCTGTCATATCCGTTCTCATCCTTCTGGATTCGTAGCCGATTTACACTATAGACCCAGCCTGCATGTGCTGGGGGCTGGCCGGGGGGAAGGAATATTTTCCC
>NZ_DDOI01000039.1:7673-15815 GCF_002341575.1 Marinobacter sp. UBA2498
TCGCTCAGACATCTTTTTCCTGTCGGGAAAATATTCCTTCCCCCCGTCCGTCGAACCATTGTGGCATAGGATTAGAAAAACAAATTAAGAACGAGCAATAACTCTTCTGACGGCATTCTCAGCTGTCAGCAGGGCGTGGGGTGGGGCATAAATTTTTCGGGGAAAAAGATGTCTGAGCGAAGCGAGTTGCTTTTTACCCGAAAAATTTATGCCCCACCCTGCGACCACGCTCCAAACCAAGAGGCCCAAAAAATCAGGGCCCAACCTCTGGGGCAGGATCCGGACCACCCTCGCGAAACTCGCTGGCCGACTTGCCGGTCCACTTCCGGAAGGCGCGGCTGAAGTTGGAAAGGTCGGCATAGCCCAGCTCGTAGGCAATCTCGCTGACCGATTGGTTGGTATACCGGAGCAGCTGGATCGCCCGGTCTTTCAGCACCGATTCGACAATTTCCCGATAGCTGGTATCCCGGTCCGCCAGCCGGCGTTTCAGGGTGCGCGACGAGACGCAGAAGCGTTCGGCCATGGCTTCCAGTGACGGCAACGGCCCGGGCATCATTCGGAGCATGTTGCGGATCGCCAGGACGATATCGCCCTGTTCCTTCAGCGCCTTCTGCAGCTCGAATTCGCATTGGTCCCGGGCCATTCGGGAGGCTTCCGCATCGGCCAGGCGCATACGCACATCGAGAAGCTCCCGGGGGAACACCATCATTTCGTCGGCCTGGCCGTACTCGAACCGAACCGGAAGCTGGTCGGCAAACCGCTGGTACCAGGGCGGCTCCGGAGCGCTCAGGCGAACGGTGACACCCGGCAGTTTGCCGTCTTCCAGGGCAAAGCCGTGTTTGGCGGCGTCCTCGCGGTCCAGGAGCTGTTCGGTCAGCAGAATCAGGGTGGCGCTGACGGTCTCGGCCAGAAACGGGTAGAGGCCGGGCACTTCGAATTCGGTGCAGAGTTTTACCAGTACCTGATCCCCCGCTTCGGACTGGCTCATACTGAGAAACGGCACCCGCAGATGCAGGTATCGGCGCACAGAATCCAGGGCATCGGCGAAGGTGGGGCTGGTGAGGGCCGCGAAGCCCAGGGTGCCGTGGATTGTCAGCCGCAACTCCCTGGCCAGCGTGAAGCTGAGACCGTCCTGGCCGGCCAGGTTCACGGCCCGTTTGGCCATGATGATGGCATCGGTGACAAACACCCGACTGTCGTTGGACTTGAGATCGTCCGGGCTGAACTCCAGGCCTTCATAGAGTAACCGGTCGTTATAGCCCAGCTGGCGCACTGTCTCGGCCAGAACCCGCAGGTAAGCGCCCGGCACCAGGAACAATCCCAGCATCTGCCGTTCTTTGTCCGGACCGCTTGCGCTCATTGGCATTCCTTATGATTGAGGTGGCTGAAGCACTTCAACTGACTCTATCAGATGCCTCCCGCCGGAACAGTGGGGCCCGGCACACCCGGATCGCCGTCAGCATGGCCAATCAATTTCCAGCCCGTGTCCCATCCTGATCGACCACCGTCCCCTTTGCGCATTCCTGCCAGACATTGACTGCCCCACACTGGAGCCATGACATCAGCCAGAGTGAGGAGTACGCAGATGCTGAGCACTAAAACCACAGAAAAGAAGACGGCTCCGGTTACCAGAGCCTCCAACACACCCGATAACGTCACCATCACAGCCCAGCGCATGGGCTTTGAGTTCGGTGAGCAGGTTCCCCGTTACTGGGTCGATAACAGCTACACCATCAGCCACATCATGAATGCGCTCTCGGTCCTGTTTCCGCAGGGCGAGCAGTTCTTCGTGGATTCGGTAAGAGCGTTCCGGGACCAGATCTCCGATCCCAAACTGAAAGAGGAGATACGCGGGTTCATCGGCCAGGAGGCCATGCACTCACTGGAGCACATCGCCATGAACCAGCACGTTCGTGACCAGGGCATGCCGGTGGAAGAGCTGGAAAAACACCTGGAAGTGGTTCTGGGGATTGCCAAGAAGCTGCCCAAGCGTCACCAGCTGGCCATCACCTGTGCCCTCGAGCACCTCACCGCCATGATGGCCGACATGCTGCTGGAGCGTGACGATGTGCGCCAGGACATGGATGAATCCATGCGCCCGCTGTGGGTCTGGCACGCCATTGAAGAAACCGAGCACAAGGCGGTTGCCTACGACGTTTTCCAGGCAGCTGGCGGCACTTATGCAGAGCGTGCGTTTTATCTTATGTTCAGCACCGCCGCACTGGGCGTGATGAGCACCTATTTCACCAGCCGGATGATGCTCAACGACCGCAAGAACTTCTCTCTTGTAGACACGGCTACGGGTCTCTGGCGCCTCTGGGGCGTAAACGGCACCTTCTCAAGTCTGATTCCCACATGGCTTGAGTACTTCAAACCGGGTTTTCACCCCTGGGACCACGACAATAGCGATCTGATTGCCCGTTTCAAAGAGGAGATTCAGGCGCACATCGCACCACAGTACAAGAAAGGTAATCGCAGGACGCTTCAGTAAACCACGGAAGCAACTCCCAACCCTGAAGGGAAGCGGGTGGGGAGGTCTTTGTGCAGGGAAAATGATGTCTGAGCGTAGCGAGTTGCCTTTTCCCGGAAGAAAGACCTCCCCGCCCGATTCCCCACTTCCGGGTCAGGCATTCGGCTCAGCGACTCCGGATCGAATGACTTCTCCCTTCCGCCAAAGCCGCCATTCACCTGGCTGGTAAACATCCCACTTTTCATCTGTGGTCAGAGGTTCAGTAACGATCACGCTGACGATGTCATTGGGCGTCGTTTCCGATTCGAAATCCACCGTTACATCGGCGTCTTTCAGACGTGCAGGACCAAACGGGGCTCTCCGGGTGATGCTGGCCATTTTGGTGGTGCAGTAAGTGAACAGCCAATCACCGTTACTCAGTAGGAGGTTGAAAACGCCCTGGCTGGCGTAGGCGACGGACAACCGGACCAGGCGGTCGATGATTTCATCGGTTCCGGTATTGCGATCGCAGTGCGTTCGAAGGTGGTTAAGAATATCGCAGAACAGCGCCTCGCTGTCGGTGGTTCCGACCGGCTCGTAGAAGCCGGGATTCGAACGGAAACCGGAGAGCTGGCCGTTGTGGGCGAACACCCAGTAGCGACCCCAGAGTTCGCGCATGAAGGGATGGGTGTTGGCCAGGCAGGTGTCGCCGACGTTGGCCTGGCGAATGTGGCAGATGGCCACTTCGCTTTTTATTGGATGAGTCTGGACCACTGCGGCGATTCGGGAATTGGCGCTGGCATCGGCGTCGTGGAAGGCCCGTACGCCTTTGCCTTCGTAAAAGGCGACGCCCCAGCCGTCCTTGTGCGGGCCGGTCTGTCCACCCCGACGGGTCAGGCCGGTAAAGCTGAAACACAGGTCAGTGGGGGTGTTGGCGCTCATGGCCAGTAATTCGCACATGGGTTACGTCATTCTTGCCGGAGGATGTCTGCCACAAGAATAACGTAATCAACTCGCTTCGACAGTGAGAATCTCAAGCTGGCGGGGATTGTGGCCGGCGCCGACCACACAGTTACGCCCCGCTCGCTTGCCACTGTAGAGCCACCGATCGGCAACCCGGAACAGGCTTTCGGCCTCGCGACCATGGTCTGGCCACTGGGCTATCCCGAAGGAGGCAGTCACCCGGATGCGGGCTTCCCCGTAGGGCAGTTCAAGGTCAGATATCCGCTGGCGCAGCTCGTCCATCAGGACAAAGGCATCCGCCGGCTTCACATCTCTCAGAATCAGGCCGAACTCCTCGCCACCCAGGCGGCCGACAAAATCGGTGCTCCTCAGCCGTTCGGTCATGCATCGGCTGATGTTTTTCAGAACAAAGTCTCCGGCCTCATGGCCCAGAGTGTCGTTAACGACCTTGAAGTGGTCAATATCCATCACCACCAGCGCAAAACCGGCTCCACTGCGATCGCACTCGGCAATGGTGCGATTCAACGTACCCTGGAAGTTGCTGCGATTGGCGAGGCCGGTCAGTGCGTCAGTCTGGGCCATGTCCACCAGGCGCTGCTCGGACTCTTCGCGGCGCACCTCATACAGGTGAATGAAGGCCAGCATCAGTGCACCGCACAACACCATGTTGAGCAGATCGATCATCGCGTGGGGGCTGCCGACCTGGCCAAGGTGAATGTAATAGATAACGCCCCCGACGAGCATAAAGGGTGCGCTGAGAATCATGCCTTCTTTCTTGCCAAGCAACAGGTAGGCGAGAACCGGCATCATCAGCACCCAGACGAAAGCGGACACCGAGGCTTCCGGTAACAGCATGATCACCAGGAAGAACGCGAACAAAGGCACCAGATAGGCATAGACCCACTGCTGCAGATGAGGAGTGGATTTCAGGCGCCAGACGCCGAAAAAAAGCAAAGTGCTGGCAAACAGCTCAGCAACCGCCACCCATGGGTAGCCATTGAGAAACTGCAGGCAAGCAAAAATCACCAGAGCCGAGCCGGTGATCAGAAAAAGCAGCCGCATCAGTGAGCGGCGATGGCTGTCGCGCAGACCCGAGCGGCTCTGTTCCAGAGTGGCCCCCAGGTCAGAATGGTGAGGCGTATTCATGCTGACTCTTCCTTGGATCAGCTTCCGAGTATAGCCCCGAAAAACTGTTTGTAAAACGTACAGCGAGCCCAAGCTTCAGGCCCGCCGCACGCATCGAGTCTTCAGATATAGAGGTTCTTGCGGGAGAAACGCTCCACCAGCGGCTGGTAAGCAGAACCCAGCAGGCGGTTGATCGCATCAATACCCCAGGCGTCCGGGCCCACCAATATGCGGGACTCATTCTTGAGGATGCCTTTTACAATGATTTCTGCGGCTTTCTCGGGCGTGGTCATGGCGAGTTTATCGAAGCCTTTACGCTGGGCGACGGCGTTCTCGGACTTGCCCATGCGCGCTGCATTGACAATGTTGGTGCGGATACCACCAGGATGCACACAACTCACCGCCACCGGCTGGTTCTCCAGCTTCATTTCCTGGCGCAGGGCTTCGGTGAATCCTCGCACCGCAAACTTGGCGGCGTTGTAGGCGCTCTGCTTGGGCACTCCAATCAGGCCAAATACACTGGAAACGTTCACCACATGGCCATCGCCCGAGGCAATCAGATGGGGCAGGAAGGCCCGGGTACCGTGAGCAACCCCCCAGAAATCAATGTCCATGACCCATTTGAAGTCTTCGTCGGTCATCTCACGGACCGTGGCAGACAGGGCAACGCCCGCGTTGTTGATGACCAGATTGACCTGACCGAAATCTTTCACAACCTCCTCCGCATGGGCAAAGATGGCATCGCGATCAGACACGTCCAGCCGGTAGGTTTTTACATCAGCGCCGCTTAGCGCTGCAGCGGTTTCGGCCAGGCCTGACTCATTGACGTCGGACAGCGCCAGTCGGCAGCCCCGGTCCGCCAGCGATTTGGCGAGCGCGCGGCCGATACCCGAACCGGCACCGGTAACAACGGCAACTTTGTTCTTCAGATTCTTCATGGTCACAGACCTCTTAATTGTAGGCACATCAATTAAAGCAGATACTCTAACAATTGCCTGCTTGCGGGATATGGCTTTAGTGAACCAGGCCACATGGCATTCCGGCCACCCTCTGACGCGGCACCCGGTTTCCGGTACAATCCCTTGCCGTTGGCCGGTGCACGACACCGGCCCTCTACCTCCCCCGAATCTGTGGATTTTCTGTATGGAATGGAGTCTTACGCATTTCTGGCTGATCCTGGCGCTGGTGCTGGGCCTGGCTGAACTGGCCTCAGGTGTCCTGTTACTTCTGGCCCTGGGCATTGCGGCCGCGCTGACCGCCTTGCTGGCCTTTCTGGGAGCACCATTCGAATGGCAGCTGGCCGGTATGGGGCTGTTCTCGGGAATTCTGGTACCTGTCGCCATTCGCTGGATCCGTCCGCGCTTCTCACCCAAAGGTGTGGCATATGGCACAACCGGTACCGGCGTGGAGCAAGGCCGGCGTTATCAGACCCTGAAGCGGGATTTCGATGGAGCCACAGGCATCAAGGTCAATGGCGATTTCTATCGCCTGCGAGTGACTGACACCGGGGAAACCGACCTTCCGGAAGGAACCGACGTCATTTTCAAACAGTTTGACGGCACGACCGCCGTTGTTGAGACGATCACACACAAGGAACAGTAAGCATGGAACAGTATCTTTCACCCGGGCTGATCATCAGCCTGATTCTGGTCGCTATTGGCATCTTCATCATCGCCAAGGGTCTGGTCATCGTGCGCCAATCCGAGGTTATGGTCATTGAGCGCCTCGGTTCGTTCAACCGGATCCTCGAAAGCGGTGTGAACATCATTATTCCCTTCATCGAGCGCCCACGGCCGATCACCATGATCCGCTACGTACGCATGGGTGAGGATTATCATCCGGTGATGAGCGACGAAACCCGCATCGACCGCCGGGAAACGGTCATGGACTTTCCGGGACAGCCCGTGGTGACCACCGACAACGTGACGGTGAAGATCAACGGCGCCCTCTACTACCAGATCATCGACCCGCGCCGGGCCGTGTACGAAGTGGCCAACATGAGCCAGGCGGTGGAAGTGCTGGCCAAGACCACCCTGCGCTCGGTGGTCGGCAAGATGGAACTGGACAAGCTGTTTGAATCCCGCAGCGAGGTGAATAACGCGATCCAGGCCGAGATGGAAGAGGCCGCTTCCAAGTGGGGTGTAAAACTCACCCGGGTGGAGGTTCAGGACATCAGCATGCCGGAAGAAGTGGAAGAAGCCATGCGATTGCAGATGGCTGCGGAGCGGAAACGCCGGGCCACGGTCACCGAAGCCGAGGGTGAAAAGTCAGCAGCCATCGCCATGGCCCAGGGTCAGCGGGAGTCCGCCATCCTCAACGCCCAGGGCGACAAGGAATCGGCCATTCTCCGGGCCCAGGGCGAACAGGAGTCCATCCGTCTGGTACTCAGCGCCATGGGCGACTCCGAGGAAAACAAACAGACCGTCATTGGCTACCTGCTGGGCCAGAGCTATATCAAGGTTCTGCCAAATATGGCGAAAGAGGGAGAGCGGGTGTTCGTGCCCTATGAATCCTCAGCGCTGCTGGGTTCCATGGGCATGTTCCGGGAACTGGCCGGCAGCCCCGAAGACACCGTTCGCCAGCACTTGCAGCGCGATGGCTTGCGTGGCGGACTGGTTGGCTCGGCCGGTAACAGTTAAGCCCTGAAAGCTTTCACCCCAGCAGGTTGTCCAGGGGTTGCTCGTAACTGGGGGCAAACACCTTCAGGAAATAGGCAACCTCTGACAGCCCGTCTGCGTCCAACCGCTGGCGGATCTGCCGGGCGGCCGGCTCGAATTCCTTGTTGCCGGCCCGGATCTCCGCCTGGCACTTGAGCCACGCCGAGAGCCTGTCGGCGGCCTTGATCAATTCCCGGTCTTCGGCCGGTAGCTGAGACTCCCGAACGTAGGGCGAAAAATCCTCCCGCAAATCCTCCGGTAACAGCGCCAGCAGCTCGGCCTCGGCCTTGTGCTCGATGTCCCCGAACGCCTCACGCATCACCTTCGAATGGTATTTCACCGGTGTTGGCATATCCCCGGTAATTACTTCCGTCGCATCATGGTAAAGCGCTGCCGCTGCAATGCGGTCGGCGTTCACCTGGCCGCCAAAATGCCGGTTGCGGATGATGGCAAGGGCGTGGGCGAGGGTCGCCACCTCCCAGGAATGGGTGGCCACATTTTCCTCAATGGCATTTCGCATCAGCCCCCAGCGCTTGATCCAGCGCAGGCGGGAAACATAGGCGAAAAAATGGCTGGCAACGTTACCCATCACTTACAGACCTGTTTTGCATAAGTTCATAATCTTTTGCTTCAGGTGCACAAAATCCCCGTGCTATTCTGAATGCGTATTCAATTGTTACATAACCGGGGATATCGTGTCCGCTGAAGCCCATATTCGAAGATTAATGGCCATTCTTGTTGCGGCTATTATGCTGGCAACGGCGCCGGTTCGGGCAAACGAAACCGAAATCACTGTGGGCGTTTACCACTTTCCCCCGATCGCCAGTGTCAATTCCGATGGCAAAGTCGAGGGCTTCCTCGGGGGACTGCTGGAGGTGCTTGAGCAGATACACCCGGATGTCTCATTCCATATCATCCACACCTCCCCCAAACGCCGCCACCTGGATT
>NZ_DDOI01000039.1:15880-21662 GCF_002341575.1 Marinobacter sp. UBA2498
CAAACGCCGCCACCTGGATTTCGATGCCGGTCTCTACGACGTCATCTTCTTTCAAAGCCCTGACTGGGGTTGGACAGAGAAGGATGTGGACATTACCCGCCCGATCCTGGCCGACGAGGAACTTTATGTCGCTCTCAAGAAACCCGGCAGAGACTCCTCATTCTTTAACGACCTGCGCAACCGATCTATTGTGGCCATTTCCGGCTATTACTATGGTTTTACCGGGTACGAAACTGACAACTCCGTGCTGGAAGAAAAATTCAATATCGAGTTTTCCGACAGCCACACGCGCAACATGAATCTGATCAAGGCCGACCGGCCTTCTGTTGCCGAGGTTGCCATCATCAGCCGTTCTTACCTGCAGAAACATTTTGCCCAGCACCCGCAAGACCGGGACAAATTGCTGATCTCGAACGAGCCGGATCAACGCTACCAGCTCAGCATCATTGCCCGAAAGGGCGGCGCCCCGAGTGCGGACGAAATGCTTCGACTACTGGCGCCACTGGTGGACGACGGCCGCTACCGGCAACTCGTTGAAAACTGGGGCCTGCGGTTGCCAGCGGGCTTTCTGACCAGCTTCGAGGCACCCTGACTTCATCGCACGTCCAGGTTGAACGCCACGATAACGTTGCCCTCATCACCCACTTCCGCATTGCGGGCCGGACTCAGAAGGAACAATTGATCGGCAGGGACTCCGTGGGTTTGCTGCATGATGTTACGCAAGCTTTGGCCTCGCGAGGATGCCAGATTTCTCAATGCCTCCGGCGCAAGTGACCGCTCACCGGCCAGGTAGGCTTCCCGGGCCTCCTGCCATGCCTCCTCCGACAGGTCCTGCTCACCACTTGCAGTCAGTTCATCACGCAACAGGGCAAGGCCATCTGCCTGGGACTCAACGTTGCCACGTATGTTCAGCAACAGGTCCGGCCGGTCCAGCAGCGCGTCTGCCAGAGCGGCCAGCTTTTCCGCCTCGCCTTCGGCCAGTTGGATACTGCCGGGGATAAACCTCACCTTCCCGAGCTCCTCCCCGCTCAGGCCGGCGAGCTCGGCAATCGAGCCGAGCATACTGAACGGTGAGGCCGCTGCCTTGGCCAGAAGGTTCACGAACGCCCGCATCACAACTTTTCCGACGCTGAAGTCCGGGTCAGACAGGTCGCCGCTGATGGGCAAGTCGACTTCAATCACTCCCTTACTGTCCCGAAGCAGCGCGAGGCCGAGTTTTACCGGCGCATTAACGGCCTGATCACTGGCGATGGCCGAACCCAGCTCGAGACGATCCATCACCACCAGATTGGACGCATCGATCCTGGATCCGGCAATTTCATAATCAAGATTCAGGTTCAGCTTGCCACTGTCCACGCCATAACCCAGGTAACGACCAAAGTAAGGCGAAAGCGCAGGCAGGGACAATTCCTGCATATTCAGTTTCAGATCGCTGACATCCTCGGTACCAAGGGTGCCAATGGTGCCTTCAAAGTCCAGGTCCGCCACGCCGCCGACCCGGCCCCGGATAGAGACCTTGCCCTGTTGTGGGGAAATGTTGCTGAGGCCTGTCACGCTGCCGTTCAGCTCATCAAACCAGGTGGTAAACGCCGGCGCCAACGTGCGGTCGGTATACGCCAGCTCGCCATTTTCCAGCATCAGCTGGCCAATACGGAAAATGAACCCCGGCTCGGAATCCTCCCCCTGCTGAGCATCTGCGGTCGCCTCCTGCTGACCACCGGCCGCTGGCGCTTTGGCGATCCGCTCGACGTTGTGGATATTGTCGGTATTGCGGACAACGTTGATGACCGGCTGGGCCAGGGTCACCGTTCCTATTTCCAGGCGTGCCGGATACACGTTGTATTCAATAGGTGCCAGGCGCAGGGTTTGCCAGGAAACCAGCGAACCAGAACTGTCGGGCAGCTTCAGATCCAGACCGGCCACTTCCGCGGTGCCGCTGAAGGTGCCCGTGAGAGGCTCCTGCTGCCCATCCAGATCAAGGTTGCCGTCAACGCCCAGAGTGCCGCTGGTAATGGCGAGGTTGGCGCCTTCCTGAACGTAGGGCTCAAAGGCGGCCAGAGCGATGCCGTTTCCGGAGATGGCGGCTTCCAGGGTAAACGGTGCAGGTGTCAGCTGGCCGTTCAGTGACAGTTGGCCGCCACTGGCCAGGCTTCCGGTTATTTCGTAAGAGACCGGTTCTTCAAGTAGATGGCTCAGTGGCCCGATGGATGCGGAAAGCTGCTCTACGGCAATTTCAGTCGCTGTCGCCGGTTGACTGTCCTGCCAGAGAATACGCCCACCGGAGAGCGCGACGCCCGCCACTGACCAGCGGAATGGCTGGCCGCCGGTAGACGCTTCGCCGCCGCCCTCCGTCTCACCGTTGTTGGTGGCCAGCGGCGCCAACCAGTCAATCTCTCCGTTTGCGCTCCTGGCCACGGCCACATCGAGCTTGTCCAGAGAGACCTGGCCGATACGGATTTCGCGGCCATTCAAGTCGAACCCGACAGCATCCACAGAAAGCTCAGCGTTGGTCAATCTCGCCTGCTCACTCTGTTCATCCAGAGCGACGGCCAGATTCTCGAGTTGCAGCTGACCGTTGGCCGTCTCCAGGAAAAAGCCGTCGCCGGCCTGGATTTCATAGTCGGAGCTCAGGGTGACGCTGCCACCACGCAGATCATAGGGAAAGAAAGGAGCCAGGAAATGAGCCAGGGTTTCATAGCCCACCGATGACACCTTGAGCGTGCCGTTCGAGTAGAACGGGGCGACGCTCAGATCACCCTGCCACTCGATGGTCTGACTGCCCAGCGCCGCCAGCAGGGAGTAATCGCTGTCCTGCCCCTCGCGACGCCAGGTGGCCAGATCACTCAGGGTAAGATCCATCGGGGTAATCCGGAACTCGGCCATGTCCGCCTGGGTAAAATCCCGGAACAACATTTCGCCGCCGTTGAGTTCAATTTTCCCGAAGTACAGCCGGGGTGGCGCCGCCGCGTCATCCGATTGCGACGCTTCAGGCGCTGGTTCTGCAGGTCCCGGGTTGGCCGCCTGCCAGTCTCTCGCAAAATTGACGCTGTAGTCCTCCAGCAGATCCACCCGAACATAGGGCTCATCCAGCTGGATGGCTTCAAACCCGGCAATACCCCGAACCAGCTGGAAAAAGTTCATGTCCAACATGAGCCGGTCAAAGGCAACCACCTGCTCACCCTGGGGATCGTTGGCCGACAGACCCAGCGCCTCAACTCGAAGGGTGAACGGGTTGGTTCGGATATCAGTGATTTCTGCCTGCCAGCCCATACGCTGGTCCAGCTGCTCGGGTACCAGACGCTCCAGCCACCAGGGAAGTAGCAGGAAACCGGCCAGGGCATAGAGGATGAAAAGCACCAGGAATCCGATCAACAGATTCCTGGGCATATGACTGCGTTTACGGCTCTGGGCCACGGACATCTCCTTCTAAACGGCGGATTCCCGGGGCAATCTTGCCCACCTGCCTGTTCACAAGGATAGTCGTCCCAGAGGCTGTTTGTCAGCTGTGACGGTTATGACCCGGCATCACTAACTCCGGGTCGGCGGCCATGTTCGCAAATTCGCCGATCTCATTGAGGTCTCTGGGTACCATGGCAGCCCGCACCAACTTGCGGGTCGAATTGCCGGTTTTCGGATAGGCCGCCTGGCCGGCGCGCCAGGTAACCGGCATTGAAGGCGTGCCGATACGCTGATCAATCTGCCGCAACCGCTTGTACATGAAGGCATGCTGGCTATCTTCATGATCTGGCACCAGGGCAAAGAAGGCGCTGGCCGAGTATCGGGCGAGAAACACCTGATCCGACATCTGATCACGCAATGCCTCGCTGATTTCCCTGACGACCGCGTTCAACGACTCATCACCCATTCCGGTGGACAGTTCACGGAAGTTGGCGATGTCGAGGTAAATCAAGGCAAACGGGTTGCCGCGGTCGTTGTCCCGGGCAAGGATATCCAGCAGGCGTTGTTCCAGCGCTGACCGGTTGGGCAGGCCGGTAACGGCATCGGTAAAGGCAAGCTCTGCCACCCGTTTATCCTCTTCCGCCTTGAATGCCTCAAGTGCCCGCTGATGTTTTACATCCAGAACGGTCACAACCAGGGCCACGGCCAGCATCGCAATGCAGAAGACTGCCAGGGGTATTCCCATCCAGTTCCCCCGCAGGCCGTTGTCAGCTGCAGGCACGGCGCCCTCCGGAAAGGTCATCGCCATCATGCCCGTGTAATGCATCCCACAGATTGCAGCGGCCATCACCAGGGCGGCCACGAACTGTACCGCCAGGGTGCCGGATCCGTCCATGCCCTGCAGTTTCCGGCAGAGGGCAAGCGCAGCTCCCGAAGCCACAACGGCAATCGCGATCGAAATCAGCAAAAATACGGTGTTAAACGTTGGCGGCGCTGACATGCGCATGGCATACATGCCCAGGTAGTGCATCACTACGATACCGCTGGCCATGGACAGGGTCGCACTGACGAACAGAGGGACTCCCAATTGTTTGCGCCCGATGATGTGCAGAGCCACACCGGAAGCGAGCACGGCTGCGAGCCAGGAAACCAACGTCATCATCACATCAAACGACATGGGAACACCCATCGGCATAGCCCGCATTCCGACGAAATGCATCGTCCAGACTCCGGTGCCCATCAGCAGGGCGCCGGCCAGTAGCCATTTCCGACGTTCGCCAGACTCCGCATTAACGAGTCTGGCACCAAAAAACAGAGCCGCATAAGCTGCCAATACAGCAACCAGAAAGGAGGCGACAACCAGGGGCAGATCATATTCGGACATCATTTGTGCAAACCTTTGTTTTGTGTGTGCGCGCGGGCCAGCCAGGCAGTTTGCCCAAACCAGACCCGCATCGGCGTCGAAGGAGATACGGGCCAGCTGTGATACAGGTCTCACTTTATTGTTGGGTTTATGTAACCGTTTCAGACATAAGCAGCGCTGACAGTGAACCCTGAACCCGATATGCTTCTGGCTCGTATTTCTCCCGGGGCGTTTTACGCGCAGGCAAGAGGACAGGTTATGGACATCGGCGATATGCGTCGTGATTTCGAGAGCGAGGGGCTGGATCGCGATGCACTGGACAATAATCCGGTGCAGCAGTTCCAGAACTGGTTTGAGGATGCCCGGGAAGCAGGCATTCTGGAACCCAACGCCATGTCGCTGGCGACCACGGGGCAGGACGGCATGCCAGATCTCCGCACGGTATTGCTGAAGTACTTCGACGACCATGGCTTTGTGTTCTACACCAACTACGGCAGTCGCAAAGCGAAGGAGATGGAGGAAAATCCGCAGGCGGCGCTTTTGTTCCCCTGGATCGGATTGAACCGACAAGTAAGGATCCAGGGTGCCGTTGAGAAAGTCAGCAAGGCCGAATCCCTGCGGTACTTCGCATCGCGCCCCAGGGGCAGCCAGATCGGCGCCTGGGTTTCCGAACAGAGCAAGGCCATTACGTCCAGGGGCCTACTCGAACAGAAGGTTGCCGAAATCAAGCGGAAGTTCAGCGAGGGCGAAGTGCCTCTTCCCAGCTTCTGGGGCGGCTATCGCATCGTGCCGGAGCGTATCGAATTCTGGCAGGGCAGGCCCAGCCGGCTTCACGACCGTTTTGAATATGTGAGGAAAGGCGATGGCTGGCTCATCCAGCGACTTCAACCCTGAATCCCGGCCGTCGGTCTGGCTGTGTCACCAGACCGACGGGCCCGAAATTGCGCACCCGCACTGGCTGACTGACTACGAACGCCAGACAGCGAGCAAGTTCAGCGGTCCCCGGGAACGAGAATACCT
>NZ_DDOI01000039.1:21702-30428 GCF_002341575.1 Marinobacter sp. UBA2498
GAACGAGAATACCTTTCCAGCCGCTGGCTGATTCGTCAGGCCATCGGCAAGTCAGCGCAGGTGGCACCGGACCTCTGCTGCCCGGTATCCGGGCGCCCTAATGCGTCCGGCACGCCCGAGGGCTGGCGACTGTCCCTCAGCCACAGCCAGGGCCTGTCTGCCTGCGCCACTCTATCAGGCTCCCCCATTGGACTGGATCTTGAACCCTGCCAGCGCCATGCTCAATGGCAGAAAGTAGTAAAACGCTGGTTCTCCCCCGTCGAGCAGGAGTGGCTGTTCCGCGAAGACGACTCCAACACCTTCCTCAAGGTCTGGACCCTGAAGGAAGCATGGCTGAAAGCCACGGGCAGGGGCATTGCCGGCAACCTGCAAACGCTTGAGGTGCGGAAGAATTTCGAGATCTACGGCGACCAGCCCGAGCAGGACTGGCAGGCGGCCTGTTGCTATATTGAAGGCTATCTGTTGACCGTGGTGTACCGTGGAAGCCGGCCCCTATGGCCGGAAATCACCCTACTTGAGCCGCCGCCACGGGACTTCGCCCTGGTGGATGCCGAGCCGATGGAGGCCTACTGGGAGCCACTGTTCCAACGCACGATTCGTCGAAAAAGCCCGTAACCCGAACCAGACATAAATAACACAGGCTATTGTATGGAGACCGCTGAACGCTGCCCCTGGTGTGGAAATAATCCGCTTTACGTGCACTATCACGACACCGTCTGGGGCCGCCCGGAGTACGACGATCTCGCCCTTTTCGAAAAACTCTGCCTGGACGGCCAACAGGCCGGCCTGAGCTGGATCACCATCTTGCGAAAACAGCACAATTACCGAGCCGCTTACGACGACTTCAATCCGGAAAAGATCGTCCGTTACGATGAGGCAAAGGTCGAGGAACTGCTGTCCGACCCGGGCATCATCCGCAACCGGCTAAAAGTCAGATCGATCATCAAGAATGCCCGGGGCTATCTGGATCTGCAGGAACAAGGTATCGGTTTCAGTGATTTTCTCTGGTCGTTTGTTGGCGATAAACCAATCCAGAACCATTGGCGCGCCTTCTCCGAAGTGCCGACCACAACCGCAGAATCCGAGGCCATGTCGAAAGCTCTGAAGCGGTCCGGTTTCACCTTTGTCGGCCCAACCATTGTGTACGCCTTCATGCAGGCGACCGGCATGGTGAATGATCATCTGGTTCAGTGCCCACAACACCGGGAATGCTATTTACTAAGCCAATGATCTCAATAGGCTGGGGGGTCGTAAGTTCTGGAGTGTTTGAAACCGCGGAGCTTTACTGTGCGAATCACTCTTGACCAACTCAGAAGCCTGCAGAGTCCGGTTATCGACCTGCTTGAGATCCTCTCGCTTGAGGGCCAGCACTACATGGCCCGCCTGAGTATGGACAACCAGACCCTGCTCCTCTCGGAAAAGAACGGAACCACCAGCCTTTTCCGGGGTGCCTGGCAGATCCAGGACACCCTGGCGTCGTTCGACATTCGGGAGACCCAGGTGGTCCACCCCTCCGCTTACCACGAAATGGTGGGAATGGAACCGACCGACGTTGAACCGATGCGAATCCGGGTGCAGAGGCAGAAACCGTGATTGCTGTAGCGAGACTAGCCATCCTTGTTGGCATCGCGGGGTTGATCCCGTTTATCGGCCTCCTGGCGGGGCTGTTTTTCATGCCGCAATACAGTGTGGCGCTTCTCGGCTACTTCTATCTGTACAGCGCAGGCATTCTGGCGTTTATGGCTGGCGTCTATTGGCCCATTGCCATGCAGCTGGACAACTGCTGCTACCCGTTGTCTCCACTGATGACTATGCTACTCAGCCAGGTCTTCTTTGTGGCCGCAGGGATAGGGCTACTTCTGCCTGTCAGTGGCCAGATTGTGTTGTATACCAGTGCCTATCTCGCCCTCTATCTGGTGGACGCCCGCTGGATGAAGGTCTATTGGCCAGCCTGGTATCTTCGCCTGAGACTCGTCCTCACCTCAGTCGTCCTGGTCTGTCAGCTTACAGCGGCAGCCTGGTTTCTCCTGCTGCACACTGCTCACTGAATTCTGAAGGGGAATGCGGGAGCCTGACGTAAATCAGGCTCCAAACGCATCTTCGGGGGATTCGTAACGACTCTGCAGCTTCTTCAGGGCGGTTTTCTCGATCTGGCGCACCCGCTCTCTGCTGATGCCAAGATCGTCGGAAATCACCTGCAGCGTTTCCGGTTCCGGCAGTCCCAGACCATAACGACGCGACAGAATGTCTTTCTCACGATCATTCAGCTCGCTGAGCATCGACTTCAGGGTGCGCTGCCGGTCCCTGTCCGACATCGGGTGATCCGGCGCCATCTGGTCGCCGGCGTCCAGGCTGTCTCCGAGGGTGACGGACCCGTCCTCAACAAGGGGAACATCGGTTGATATCTCCCGGGTCGCCAGCGCCCTTAACTCGCCGATCCTCGACGGGTTTGCCTCCATTTCGCGGGCAAGCTCCGATTGGGAAGGCGTCCGCCCAAGGCTCTGATGCATTCGCAGCGACACCTTGTGCAGCTGTCGAATTTCATCCACCACATTTTCCGGTGTGTGCACCAGCCGCGTCCCCCGCTGCAGGCAGCGTTTGACTTCCTCGCTTATCCACCAGTAGGCATAAGTCGAGAATCGGAAGCCCTTGGTGGGATCAAAACGCTCTACCGCCTTGACCAGACCGACGTTGGCGTCCTGGATGAGGTCAGACATAGGGATGCCGTGCTGCCCGTAACGGCGGGCAATATGCACCGCCAGACGCAGATTGCTCTGTATCAGCTTGCGACGACAAGCCGTCGCCAGATGAAAGGCCCGGCGACATCGAGATGAAAACGCACAGGCGTCTCCGAGGCTACCAATCACTTCCCGGAACGTCTGCGGAGTCTCCTCCGGCAGGGCCAGTTCGGTACTGATAATTCGGTAGCACAGTGTCAGTTTGCGGGAGAGGCGGCGTTCGGCCTCATCTGTCAGCAGTTCATACCGGGACGCATCCCTGAAGTACAGCCCGACCAGGGAATCCCTTTCACCATCGTTGGGCGTTGTCGGAGACGGTCCCAGCCTTTCGGTCGTTCGCATGGCTTAGGTACCGGTCAGAATTTACACCAAAGAATACGACGTGCTGTAGCTGATGGATTTACCGGGGCAGGGTCAGTAAAAACCCACAGGCGACACGGACGGTCGGCTGTGGGTATCGTGCGGGGAAGTTACAGAAACTCAGGCTGCGACGATCGCATACTCATGGTTGTGAGGCTCGATCAGAACGCCATGCAGAGCAACGATGGCTTTCTCATAGTCGTCCTCATCCACCACAAACTGGATGTCCACCTGACGCATGCACTGGTGCAGCGCAAGAATACTGATTTCCTCATCGGCCAGCGCCTTCACGGAACGGGCCAGAATACCCGGAACCTTCATATCGCTGCCGATGGCCGAAACAACCGCCACCTTCCGGGTGTTGATTTCGGCATTGGGGAACTCTTCCTTCAGCGCTTTGACCACCCGCTTGACGTGTTTCAGCGTGCTGCCCACATAGTGGGTAATGGTGTTGGCGTTGGTGTCCTTGGACATGAACCGAACCTTGAAACGGCTCAATACATCCAGAATACGGCGATCGGAGCCCGGCTCGCCCTGCATGTCCTGATCGAACACTTCCACGGCAAAAACGCCTTTGGCGCCCGCGATGATCTCCACCTGAGGCTTCTCACTGACGTAATCGCCGGTGATCAGCGTACCGGTGTGCTCCGGCTCAAAGGTGTTCATCACACGCAGCGGAATCTCGTTCTGGCGCATGCCTTTACCGGCACGGGGATGGATCGCTTCCATGCCCAGATTGGCCAGCTGGTCGGCCACGTCATAGTTGGTCCGGCCCAGTGGCACCACCTTGTCTGCGCCAACAATGTTGGGGTCGGCAGAGCTCAGGTGGTATTCCTTGTGGATAATCGCCTCCCGGGCCTCGGTGATTACTGCTACCCGGCTGAAGGTCATCTCGCTGTAACCCCGGTCGAAGGTACGCATCAGACCTTCCTTGCACTGGGCATAACCGGTCACGATCGGCAGCTCACGGGTGAGGTCCACCGCATCGAAGGCCTGCTTGAGCTTTTCGTCCAGCGGCAGCAACTCGTTATCGCGCCAGCCGGTCAAATCCACAAAGCGGGCATTGATGCCTTCCTGCTGGAGCTTCAGGGCGGTATTGAAGGCACTGTGGGCCTCACCAATACCGGCCAGCATTTCACGCACCGTCAGCAGATGTTCTTCCAGCTGGAACTGGCCATAGGAGCACAGGCGCTGCAGGTCGATGAGGCAGCCCCGAACACCTTCAATCCGGTCGGTGATAAACTGATCCGCCTGCTGCTTCAGCATCGGGTCTTCGAACAGCTCGCCGTTGATGTCGGTCAGGAACTTGACCAGCTTGGTGAGATCGTCACCCCAGGCCCAGTCAGACTCTGCATCCGCAAACAGGGCATAGACGCCTGGCTCACCGGTCTTCTTGTGTTCCAGCAGTTCATTGGTCACGCCGCCATAGGCAGAGACCACGAAAATGCGCTGGTACAGATTGTCCTTCTTGCGATTACCGATAATGATGTTGTCACGAACGGCCTCGTAGTTACTCATCGAGGTGCCGCCGATTTTCTCAACGGTATGTAGTTGGCTGGTCATAATCTTGCCTTTGCTATCCTGCAGCATGAATGTCCGGAGGTGCAGGCGTCTTACGACGCCTCGCTGAGCCCTTCCTGCATGATTTCGTCCACACTTTTTGCCAGCAGAGCAGCCCCTTTCTTGAGGTCTTCCTCGCTGGTTGTAAGCGGCATCAGGCACTTGATGACTTCATCATTCGGACCACTGGTCTCGATGATCAGGCCGTGCTCGAAGGCACGTTTGGTGATCGGGCCTGTGATGTCTGCGTGTTTTGCTTCAATACCACGCATCAAACCGCGCCCCTTCATTTTGAACTGACCGGGGTACTTGTCGCAAATCGACTGAAGGGCATCGCCCAGCACCTTGGTCTTGGCCTTCACCTCATTGGCAAAGGCATCGTCTTTCCAGTAGTTCTCGACAGCAGCGCGGGCAGTGATAAACGCCATGTTGTTGCCGCGGAAGGTACCGTTGTGCTCGCCCGGATCCCACACGTCCAGCTCCGGCTTGAACAGTACCAGGGCCATCGGCAGGCCATAGCCGCTGAGGGACTTGGAAACCGTTACGATGTCCGGCTTGATACCGGCAAATTCAAAGCTGAAGAACTCGCCGGTGCGGCCATTGCCCGCCTGGATATCATCCAGGATCAGCAGAATATCGTGCTTCTTGCACAGCTCCGACAGACCTTTCAGCCATTCCGCGCGACAGGCGTTCAGACCGCCTTCGCCCTGAACCGCTTCGACGATTACCGCCGCTGGCAGTTCAAAACCGGAGGAACCATCGCTCAGCAGTTTATCCATGATCGCCAGGGTATCGACATCGTCGCCCAGGTAGCCGTCATAGAACATGAAGTCGACATTGCCCAGGGGCGTGCCAACACCGCCGCGGTGATGCTTGTTACCCGTAGTGGCAACCGCGCCCATGGTCACGCCGTGGAAACCGTTGGTAAAGGAAATAATGCCGCTGCGGCCTTTCACCTTACGGGCCAGCTTCAGGGCCGCTTCCACACAGTTGGTGCCGGTGGGACCGGTGAACTGCATTTTGTAGTCCAGACCACGGGGATCCAGGATGTGCTTCTTGTAGGATTCCATGAAGTCGTGCTTGGCCGTGGTAAACATATCAAGGCCCTGGCTCACGCCGTCTGCCTCGATGTACTCAAGCAAAGCCTTCTTCAGGGTGTCGTTGTTGTGGCCGTAGTTCAGGGACCCGGCGCCGGCGAGAAAATCCAGGTATTCCTTGCCATCTTCAGTGTACAGGTGCGCGTTCTTGGCACGGTTGAAGATAACCGGAAACGCACGGCTGTATACACGTACTTCGGATTCAGTCGACTTGAAAATTTCCATCGTCTTGCCTCTTAGCATGTCAGGTTCGAGGTAGATGCGCGGTGGCTTATCAAAAACTGCTGATGGGGTAGCGATAGGCCTACCGTGCGTTGATTAAAGCCCTGTGACAGACCTACCTCAGTGGTCCGCCGGCTAATTCAAATCACAGCTTTACAGTCGTTCACAGCGCCGCAATCTTGTTGCAGGGCTGATCCAGGACCGCGGCCCTCAGGCTGGCTTCGTGAAAGGCCCTATGCGCAGCAAGAATTCGGAATCGTGCTTGCCGCCAAAGTGGGTCTCTTTCTCGAAATGCTCGTGGTAGGTGAGCTCGGCTCCCATATCACGGGCGAATGAACGGAACAGCGCCCATGAGGCCTCGTTGTCCTCGGTGATGGTTGTCTCCATATGGGTGACGTTCTTGCACGCATCACGGCCAACGATTTCTTTCAGCATCCGCTTGGCCAGGCCCTGTCCACGACCTTTCTCATGCACGGCCACCTGCCAGACAAACATGGTTTCGGGCTGTTGGGGAGGGATGTATCCGGAGATAAAGCCGACCAGATCGCCGTCCTTCTCCGCGGCCACGCCGGTTTCGGCAAAGTGGCTGCACTGCAACAGGTTGCAGTAAATCGAGTTGGGGTCCAGCGGCGGGCACTCTGCCACCAGCTGGTGGAGCCTGAAGCCATCATCTTTCACCGGTGTGCGAAGCGTGATGGCGGTGGTATTCGATCCTTCTGATGTCATAACGAGATCAATTCGTGGCAAAAAGTTAGTGTTGAATTATATAGACCACAAAATATATTTCAAGTCAGGCCGAAAGGCCGCATACGGCGGGGCTCAGCCATCTATTTCAGAATAGACTGCTTTGGTCCATCCGCCAGTAACAGAATGGTTAAATTATGGAAGGGAAAACCACATCATCGGCACTCAGTGAGGTGCCAGTCAGAATCCGGTTCCGATAGGAGATGGCGGCGGGCGAGCCGGCCGGCCATAACCGGTCAAACTCCGGCAACCAGGCCTCAAGGGGGAAGGACACCGGCAGCAGAGAGACATGCAGCCCATGCCGCTCAATTCCGGCAACAGGCTCAATGACGGGGCTGGACAGACCAATCCGGGTGATCAGCCCACGCGGGTCTGATTGCAGATTCCCCATGCCTGCGGAGCCATTGTTCACCACCACCCGACTCTGCTCACCCACCAACCCCGACCAGAGCACCGGCAGGCACGTGTGGGTTGAGGCAATGACATCGGCCCCCGATGCCAGGAACCATTGCGAGAGCTTGCCATCGTTACCCTCGACAAAAGCTTCGTGAGCCAACCCCCATCCGGCCAGGGACTCCAGATCCCCGTGCACCACCAAAACCTTTAGGCCTCCAAAGATCAGGCATCGATACCGCGGCAGCAAGGACAAGCGACGCTGGATATCCGGATGTTCCCCGGCAATCCCCTGAAGCCGCTCCATGATAAGGTTCGACCGCTCCACTACGCCCTGATCGACAAAATCCGGGTAGGCGCAACCGCATCCGGCACCGGCACTGGGATTCGCCAGCTCGAAATCCACGTTCCCCAGACTGACCGTGTGATCCAACACCCGGTTGTTGATGGTTCGGAACAGGCTATCGCTGGCGTTGAACCAGTTGAAGTCGCCATTGAACACCAGCTTCACCCGATGCCCCTGTCGCTCCTCCGCCAGCGCCATCTGCTCAATTTCATCAAGGGCCCAGGGATTGCCATACAGCCCGCCGATAATATAGAGCACATCCTCGGAGACCGTGCGAGGCTCCTGACACAGATCCTCGGCAGAATAGCGGTACGCCAACGGACAGCTGCGGCCTTCGCTCATCGACTCAGGCCTCCCCAGCCGCCAGTGACCGTCCGGCAAGACGACGGAGCAATAAAGGGGTAAAGAAGCCAGCCGTGCAGATCAGGAAGCCGTAGGCGTTCACGCCCAGCAACATGGCGTACTTGCCATCGCCAATGGCCCAGCTTGCCGGAATCAGCCCAACCGCCAGCAACACGCCAAGGCCCAGACCGGTCCAGAAACTCAGATGGAAACTCCAGGGCGACCACCTGGTGAAACCGTAGAAAAGGAACACCGGCGCCAGCCCCATGACCATCGTTCCGGAGATAGTGGTGGCCTTGAGGATATCGGTACCGGCAAACATGGGCAGGTTGCCCGCGAAGGCGAAGATAATCATCACCACAGCCCCCACCCGCATGCTCGGCAGCTTGTCAGATGCACGCTTTGCGAGTCGGGGCAAATCCACCGCCAACGACTTGGCCAGGGAAGTAAAGGTGGAATCCAGGGTGGACCCCGCCGAGGTCATCATCACCACACTCATAAAGAACAACGCCGCCAGCCCCAGGGACTGCCCCACCGCAGCCGGCGCATTGCCCATGACCTCGATACCGTTAAGCCGAGCGTGGACACCCACCAGACTGAAGATAAACACCGCCACAAAACCCAGCAGCCCGGCCACCACAAAGCTTTTGAGCATGGTCTTTTCCTTATTCACAAAGCCCCGGTCGGTCAGTACCGGATCGTGGAACGGATAGCTGAACAGCTGCAGCAGAGCCACCAGCAAGAGATCAAAGCCGGCATTGAGCCGGAACTCGCCATTGGTCAGCAGGGCGCTGGTATCGTTGGCGGGAATAATGAGGAACAGCACCGCCCCCACAAAGAACACAAACACGAACGCCTGAATCACATCGGTGAAGATCGACGACCGCAGCCCGCCTTTCAAACTGTAGGCCAGAGTAAACACCG
>NZ_DDOI01000098.1:0-18063 GCF_002341575.1 Marinobacter sp. UBA2498
CCGGGATTAGTTGACCACTACATATTCCGTTTAAGGCGAGCATATGAAA
Organism: Marinobacter sp. UBA2498; assembly: GCF_002341575.1. NCBI lineage: Bacteria > Pseudomonadati > Pseudomonadota > Gammaproteobacteria > Pseudomonadales > Marinobacteraceae > Marinobacter > Marinobacter sp. UBA2498. Next base: position 50 of record NZ_DDOI01000098.1, read on the forward strand.
TGCTGCATACACCACCGCAATGAGCGTTACGATTTGATAGGAGCGCCCTTTAAAGAGTCGTAGATTCGACTCTACTGGTTCATCATCCACCCCTTGGGCGATAAGGTGGTCTGGCTTCTGAGCCAAATTCTTGTCGTTATTCATGACTAGACCTTTGCTTGATTTAGCGCCACATTAAGGTTTAAAACGCGTGGCACCCAAAAAAGCCAAGATGCCACGCAAAAATCTAATTAGTTATGAATTAAATTCGGAGAAATGCTGCCCCCATTTTCATTAAACCAGCGCGCAGCTCCAGGGTGCCATGGCAGGAAGGTATTCTTATCCCAGTGCTTTGCCAGTGTGGTGCGAGCTCCTTTGTGGGCTTGAACCATGCGCTCATTGTCACCCATCACTGCTTTTACAGCTTCGTATACAAACGACTCTGGGAGATCGCAATTTGCTATTGCAAAGTTCCACATAGCGACAGAGCGAGCTGGAGTTTCAAGGCTCTTGTATACGCTAGCTGGGATTTCGTAGTCACTCACAGGAAGGGCGTCGATAATTTTTGCTTGTTCTTCTTCGGTAAACTCAATAATGTTGATATCAGTTTGTACCTCAAGCTGACTGACTGCTGGAACTGGCACACCAGCTGCAAATGCAACCACGTCAAGCAGTCCGTCCTGAAGTTGCCCGCCAAGATCTGACCACCCTCACGATTCACTGGAAGACCTGACGCCATGGGAATACCTGGCGAAACACCAACGAGCGGAAAACTCTAATCAGCGGTGCAACTGAAACAGGGATGTTTACACAAGGTCCTTAAAGCTAGGGAAAAACGGCATTGAAACGCCTGCGCCACAAAGGAATACCACCCTGTAGTGGTTCAATGATTCCGGACACCAACGTAGGTGGTAAGATCGCCACCATAAGCGAGGTGTCTGATGACCAGAAAACGACGTTCCTTTACTCCTGAGTTCAAACAGGAAGCAGCCAGCCTGGTGCTGGATCAAGGTTACACTATTGCCCAGGCTGGTACGTCCTTGGGCGTGGGTGAAAGTGCTATGCGGCGCTGGGTTCAACAGCTGACGGATGAGCGAGAAGGCATTACCCCGAAGGGCAAGGCCTTGACCCCGGAACAACGCCGGATTCAGGAGCTGGAAGCCCGCTGCAAACGCCTTGAGATGGAGAAGACCATACTAAAAAAGGCTACTGCTCTCTTGATGTCGGACGACCTGAATCGTACGCGCTGATAGACCAATTGAGTGAGCAAATGCCTGTTGAAATGGTCTGCAATGCGTTCGATATCAGCCGCTCCAGCTATTACGAATACCGCCAACGGCGGAACCATATAGACGTTGAGCGTCTGGCCCTGAAGGCTCGGGTAAACTGCCTGTTCACCAAGAGCCGCAGCTCTGCCGGCAGCAGAACAATCAAGGGCATGCTCAATGACGACGGCGTTGTCATTGGTCGTTTCAAGGTTCGACGGCTGATGAGTGAGCTGGGGCTGATTTGCAAGCAACCTGGCCCTCACGCCTACAAGCAGGCCACCGTTGAGCGACCAGGCATTCCGAACCATCTGGCTCGTGAATTTACGGTGGACCAGCCAAACCAGGCGTGGTGTGGTGACATCACATACGTCTGGAGCGGTCAGCGGTGGAGCTATCTTGCTGTCGTGCTGTAAGCGCCAATAAATCCGCACCTGTGGCTGGCAACTGAATTTCGCCACACTGATTCCTGCTTTCAAATGAAGGAGGAATCCGATGACCACCCCTGATTTACATCAGTTCTGGCAACAGACGCTATCGGACTGGCAGGCCTCGGGCCTGTCCGGTGCCGCCTACTGCAAACAAGAGTCCCTTGTTTACCACCGGTTTGTCTACTGGCGGCAGAAGCTGACTGGCCGCGAGGAGCCCAGCAAGCCGGTTCAAACTCGATCCGGATTCGCCCGCGTGGCACCGGTTGCGAATGCCGGAGCCGGTCTGACCGTGTCACTGCCCGGCGGCGTATCAATCACCGGCCTGCACGCTGGCAACATTGAGTTGCTGGGCGCGGTGCTGAGGCAGATGTGATGCGTCACCGCTATCTGCGTCCCTCCTGGGATCTGCCGGAGATCTATCTGTACCGAAAGCCGATCGACTTCCGCAAGCAGGCCAACGGCCTAGCCCTGTTGGTGGAACAGGAACTGGGGCACAGCCCGTTCTCTGGAGCGCTTTATGCCTTCACCAACCGGCAGCGGAACAAGATCAAATGCCTGATGTGGGAAGACAACGGCTTTGTGCTCTATTACAAAGCTCTGGCTGAAGAAAAGTTCAAATGGCCAGGACCCGCGGATGACTTGATGTCGCTGACCGGTGAGCAGATCAACTGGCTGCTGGACGGCTACGACATCACGCTGTTGAGAGGCCATAAAACCCTGCATTATGAGAGCGTTGGATAGTGCTTTTAGTAGCACTTTTTTGGTGTGCCAGGACGTTGTTTTTGCTATAATTTCGCCATGAAATCAACGCCTGATAACGCCTCTTCAACTCCCGATTTCAGCGGTCTCTCCACCGCTGAAATGATGTCTGTTATCAGCAATCTGCAAGCACAGCTGGCCGCTAAAGAAGACGCCCTCCAGAACCAACAAGTTCAACTGAAACAGCACGACGAGACCCTCCAGCGTCGCGACAACTATATCGCCATCCTCGAAGAACTGCTGCGTCACAAGAAGATCCAGCAGTTCGCGGCCAGCAGTGAAAAGCAGCCCAACCAGATCCTGCTGTTCGATGAAGCGGAGCTGGAAATCGAGATTGATGAACTGCGCGAGGAGCTGCCCGAGGATGTCGAAGAGGCCGACGCTCCTCGTCGTTCCCGCAAGCGTCGTCAGCGTGGCTTCTCTGATACGCTACTGCGCGAGCGCATTGAACTGACCCTCAGCGACGAAGAGAAAGCCGGTGCCACCAAGACCTTCTTCACCAAGGTGAAAGAAGAGCTTGAATATATCCCGGCCCAACTGAAAGTGCTGGAGTACTGGCAGGAAAAGGCGGTGTTCGAGCAGGACGGCGAAGAACGGATTGTTGCGGCTGCTCGGCCAGCACACCCGCTGGGTAAGTGCATCGCCACCCCATCACTGCTGGCCTGCCTCATTACCTCCAAGTATGCCGACGGCCTGCCGTTGTACCGGCAGGAACAGATGTTCCAGCGCCTGGGGCATGAAGTGAGTCGCACCAGCATGGCTCACTGGATCATCCGGTTGAATGACGTCTTCCAACCGCTGATCAACCTGATGCGGGAAACCCAGAACGGCAGTGATTACCTGCAAGCCGATGAAACCCGGATCCAGGTGCTCAAGGAAGACGGCAAATCGGTTCACTCCGACAAATGGATGTGGGTCACCCGGGGTGGCCCACCGGGACAACCCTCTGTTCTGTTCGAGTACGACCCATCGCGAGGTGGCAAAGTGCCGGTGCGCCTGCTGGATGACTTCCAGGGCATTCTGCAAGCCGATGGCTATTCCGGCTACGGTCAGGTCTGTGCCGCGAACAAGCTGACCCGAATCGGATGTTGGGACCACGCGAGACGTAAATACGTGGAAGCGGCCCGGGCTGCGCCGGCCAAAGGCAAAAAAGGCCCACCCTCAAAAGCGGATGTGGCCCTGAGCCACATCCGCAAACTGTACGCCATTGAAAAGGCCGCCCGAGATCTGAGCGATGAAGAGCGCTATCAGTTACGTCAGGAAAAGAGTCTGCCATTGCTCAACACCTTCAAAGCCTGGCTGGAGAAAAATGCCCCCCAGGTGATGAAAGGCCTGCTCACCCGTAAGGCCATGGACTACACCCTGAACCAGTGGGACACTCTGGTTGGTTACTGCGAACGCGGTGACCTGAACATCAGCAATGCCGGTGCCGAGAACGCTATTCGCCCGTTTGCCCTCGGCAGAAAGGCCTGGCTCTTCGCCGATACCTCACAAGGGGCGAAAGCCAGCGCCACCTGCTATTCGCTCATAGAAACCGCCAAGGCCAATGGCCTGGAGCCCTCCGCTTATATCCACCATGTGCTGGAGCGCATTGCTGGGGCCGATACACTGGAGAAGCTTGAAGCCTTGCTGCCCTGGAATGCCGAGTTGCCGGCTTTGAAAAAAGTGGCTCAATACGATTAGGGCAAGTGGGTCGATTTAACGGCGCTTACCTTGGAATGGAGGCGAAGCCGAAATGGAAAAGGCGTCGCCGTGCCTGCGATTGTTAGGCTGTTTGTGATACAACATCCCGAATTAGCTCTCTGTACTTATAGTTAAAATAGGCACCAACTTGAAGGACGGTAATTAGGTAGCTCGAATCCTCTTTTAATGCCTCGTGGCCCATCACCTTCATGGACGTTGGATGTATCAGCTTCGAGCTCAATTTGTAAATGAAACTGTAATCATCCAAATACCCATATTTTTCCGCCAAGTTCCTGATCTGAAATGCGCCATTTGATGTGAAAGGACTCTCAGCAAGCACTTGGTCCTCAAATTCTTGCAGCTCATTCAACTCTTTGGGGTCGAATCCCTTCTTTCGCATTAGCGTGATGAATCCATCCTTCACATCTTTCGAGTCCTTATGCGCCTGCCCAAGCCATTTACTTAACGCTTTTGGATCCGAGTGAACATGACTCGAAATCAAATAAAGCTCAAACAAGTTCCTCACTGAGAGGCTAGCCAAAGTCAGATCATCCGAGAACTGGAGGAGCCTCCCAATTTCCCGATGAGTTTCCTTGAATAAGCAACTAAGAGCATGATTGGTCGCATCAAACTCTGCATTACCCATCGTGCCGACCGCCAGTTCCAGCTCTTCAGCAGTCTGACGTAGATTTTCTGATAGCTCGTCGTTCATCGGCACTGAGACCTCTTCTTGCCTAACGCTGAGCACAGCAGCGACCTTGGAATGGCGACGAAGACGCCATGGAAAGGGCGTCCGGCGGCCATAGGCCGCGTACTGCTGCGACTTGTTAAAGGTTTTTGAGGGCTGTTTTTGCCCTGTATGCTTGCACAAACTGAAAGAGGCCCAACCCAATCAAAAACACGACCGGTGAGCTCAGGTTGTCCATATCGATCTGTACAAAGCCAGCAGTCGCGACACAAAATAGCCCGCCTAGAACGTACTCGCAGGGAGAATAGCTGTAATTAAACCTCAATGACTTTCCGAAAAGGTCGGTCTCAAAATCGACCGGAACCTTCAATTCTTCCGCTTTTTTGAGAGCGAAACGGTTCACTTTGCCACGAAAAAATGACCAATAGACAATTTCTTCACCCGGTAACGCAATCACTCGAAAACCCTTGCCTGCTCCGGTTGCCACTTTAGTTAAGCGTAGGCCCGTAACTTCTGAAAGATCGCCAATTCTTATTGTTCCATCTAGGAATTGCTTCCGTGCCATCATTCCTTGCCTGCCTTTAACAGCTCATTATATGAACGCGCTCGTCTATCACCCGTTCGCAAAACTCCATTCAAACACGCTCAAGAAAAAAACTAGCTTCTTCAGTAAAAACAATCTCTTGAGCACCAATCACCACGGCTACCGCCGGAGTTATACGCCCTATTTTGAGCCACTCCCGCTCCCACCGTGGGCGTATAACTCAACCCATCCTTTTCCATCTTTCCAACCCTATCAGATAGTTACCAACATTTCTCTTGGGGCATCCGGAGTTATACAAACGCGTTCGTATAACTCCAGCGCCCGGCGCCTCGGCACTACCCTCCCACTCACATACCTGAGATACTCATCTATACCCACCGAACAGGATGTACCGGTCGTCTCCATGCGCCGGAGGGTGGGCAAGCTTGCTCCCCATTCGACAGGCGGGGCACAGGGAAACAACACGACAGGAGGTCACTCCCATGAAACGCATCGCTGTCTGCTTTGATGGCACCTGGAATCGCCCGGAGGAAATCCTGGGTGAGGACTTTCCAACCAACGTGCTGCAATTTGCCCGCGCCATTCGGCCTACCGACGGCAACGGGGTGGAACAGGTGGTGTTCTACGACTGGGGCATTGGCTCCTACCACGATTCACTTCGGGCCGGCGCCACCGGTTACGGGCTGGAGAAGAACGTGATGGACGGCTACCGGTTTCTGGTGCACAACTACGAGCCCGGCGACGAGATTTTTCTGTTCGGGTTCAGCCGCGGTGCCTACACGGCCCGCAGCCTGTGCGGGATGATCAATAACTGCAGCATTCTGCGAAAAGAGCACGGCAGCCGGATCGAGGAGGCCTTCAAGCTCTACAAAACCAAGAAGCACAAAGCCAACGGCGACCACTCCATGGCCTGGAAGGCGAACTATTCGCTGGAGCAGCGCACGCCTATCCGGTTTGTCGGGGTGTGGGATACCGTGGGTGCCCTGGGCCTGCCATTCACTTTTTTCGGCCTGATCAAGGATCGGGACCTGTTCTACGATTGTAAGATCGGCAGCAACATTCGCGTCGCCCGCCACGCGCTTTCGCTAGACGAGCAGCGGGAGGATTTCGAACCCACGCTCTGGGACCCGCGAGACGGCACCGATCTGGCCCAGGTCTGGTTTGCCGGGGTGCACTCGGACGTCGGCGGCGGTTACGAGCCAGACAAACAGGGCCGCACCCTCGCGGATATCCCCCTTCTGTGGCTGAAAGAGGAAGCGCAAAAACACGCCCTGGTGTTCAACGATTCCCTGCCCGCCGTAACCCACGCCAACGCCGATCAGCACAATGAGTACAAGGGCAAGTACAAGTTGCTGGGCAAGCTGGTACGCGAGATTCCGCCGCCTGAGACCAACCGCACCTGGGTGCATCCCAGCGTGAAAGAGCGCTATGCTGGCGGCTACCGTAGCGAGCCGATCGAGCAGTACAACAAGCTCCACGGCCAATGGCCACCGCTCTGGCCGGGATGAGTCCGCGCGTTATCGGCCTGGTTTTTGATAGACTCCGCAGCCACAGAGTACCGTTCGGTCGTGCCGGGCGGTTGTTCACCAATGGGGGCTGTAAGTTGTGAAGAGCTGGATTTTTCTGGGCGTTGCCATCGTAGCGGAAGTGATAGCCACCACCGGCCTGAAAGCCAGTGAAGGGTTCACCAAACTCTGGCCCAGCCTGCTGGTGATTGCCGGCTATACAATTGCCTTTTACTTCCTCTCGCTGACCCTGAAGGAAATTCCCGTAGGCGTGGCCTATGCCATCTGGGCGGGGATGGGCGTTGTGCTGGTGGCACTGATCGGCTGGCTGATTTACGGGCAGGCTCTGGATGCCGCCACTTTGATTGGTATGGCGCTGATCATCACCGGGGTTGCAGTGATCAATCTGTTTTCCAAATCAGTCGCTCACTAACCAAGCAATAAAACCGGAGCACCCATGCATCTCCCCTTTTGGCTGACCACTACCCTGCTCTTTCCGGTGCTACTCTACCAGGGCAAACAGGCGCGCCGCACAACGCCCAGGTTGCCGGAGGCCGGAGGCGCTCCGTGCGGCCAATATGGCGAAGGCACTCCCGCCAGGCGAGTTCTTGTGATTGGCGAATCCACGGCGGCCGGCGTGGGTGTTGAAACCCACGATCAGGGCCTGGCCAGCCAATTGGCAAAGGAGATTCACGAGCGCACCGACCAGACCATTGCCTGGCATACCTTCGGGGTCAACGGCATAAGGCTTGGAGCGTTGATTCAAAAGCTTGAAACCGCCGAGTTGCCAGAGGCAGATGTGGTGCTGTTGAGCATGGGGGTGAACGACACCACGGGCTTCACGCCCCGCTTTCGTTTCCGCCAGCAGTTGCGGGCATTGCGCCAATTGCTGGCGCCACGGTATTCAGGGCCTATTCTGCTTCTGAGCGTGCCGCCGATGCATCTGTTCACGGCGCTGCCCTCGCCGCTTCGGCATGTGATGGGGTGGCGGGCCCGGCAGCTGGATAACCTCTATATCCGGCTGGCGCGCCAGCTTCCCGGAGACTTCCGTTACGTGAACTACCCGGTGGTCACCGATCCTGAGCTTCTGGCCAGGGATGGCTATCACCCCGGCCAGAAGGGATACCGCTATATTGCCGAGGCACTGGCAGACAGGGTCAGCCCCACCAACCGGCCAGGCTAACCCTTCCTTCCTGCCTCACGGCGCCAGCTTGCGCTTCAGCGCCTTGGAAACCGAAAGCGGCAGGCTGGGCAATGAGCGCAGCATCCACGGCAGTATCCTGCGCTTGACCCCGCTCAGGGATTCCGGGATCACGGCTTCAATGAGGTGTGGTCCCGGCATTCTCTGGGCGTATTCCAGGGCTTTTGCCATTTCCTCGGCGGTGTGCACCCGCACAGCGTGAACGCCCATGCCGTTGGCCATTTCCGCGAAGTTGATCACCGGGCCGCGCAGGTCCAGCTGGGATTTGGCTTTCTCCCCGGCTTCTTCCGCACCTACCCGCTCCAGTTCGATGTTGAGCACGGAGTAAGAGGCGTTGTTGAAGATGATGGAGGTTACGTTCAGCTGTTCCCGGGCCATGGTCCACAGGGCCTGAATGGTGTACATGGCAGTGCCATCACCGATCAGTGCGATAACCGGCCGGTCCGGGCAGGCCACGGCGGCACCCACGGCATTGGGCAGGCCCTGGCCGATGGCGCCACCGGTGAGGGTGATCATGTCGTGGCGGGGCGCGCCGGCGGTCATTACCGAGAGCATCAGGCTGGAGGTGATGCCCTCGTCCACGATGATGGCGTTCTCGGGCATCAGTTCACCCACCGCTTTGCAGACTTTCTCGGCGGTGAGCTTGCCCCGTGGCCGGCCCGGCCGTTTCTCTGGCTGGAGCTTCGGCTGTGCCTGGCTGGCGCCAACGGCGTCATTGAGTTTGTTAAGGCTGGCCAGAATATCCTGGTCCGGGGCGGCCAGGGTGTGTACCTGGCAGGTATCCGGCACCAGGTAGCTCTTCTTGCCGGGATAGGCGAAGAAGGAAACCGGCGCCTTCGAATCCACCAGAATCAGTTGCTCTATATCGGTCAGCTGCACCGTGGCGAGCTCCGCCAGGTAGGCGATTCGTTCGATGTAAGGCAGGCCGGCACCCCGCTCCATGCGGGTGGGGAAGGTCTCCGCCAGCAGGGTAACGCCGCTGTGGGCGGCCAGTTTGGCGGCCGCCAGGATGCTGGGCTCTCGCAGGGAATGGCCACCCATCAACAGGGCGGTTTTCTTGCCTGAGCGGATGGCCTTGGCAATGGCCTCTACCGTGGCATCGTCTGCCGGCTCCGGTGTTGGCGGTGCCATGGGCGCGCTGGGCACACCGCCCTCACCCCAGGACACATCGGCCGGCAGTATCAATGTGGCGACCTGCCCGGGCGCTGTGCGGGCAGCGGCAATGGCTTCGGCGGCATCCTGGCAGAGGGTTTCCGTGCTCTTGGCGGTGCGCACAAACCCCGGGGATACGTTGCGCGCTACGGTCTCGATATCCGACTGCAACTGGGCATCGTATTTCACGTGGTAGGTGGCGTGGTCGCCCACAATGTTCAGCACCGGCACCTTGCCCTTGCGGGCGTTGTGCAGGTTGGCCAGGCCGTTGCCCAGCCCGCAGCCCAGGTGCAACAGGGTGGCGGCAGGTTTGTCGGCCATGCGGGCATAGCCGTCGGCGGCGCCGGTGGCGACCCCTTCGAACAGGGCAAGCACCGCCCGCATTTTGGGCTCGTCATCCAGAGCGGCCACAAAATGCATCTCGCTGGTGCCGGGGTTGCTGAAGCAGACCTCAACGCCGGCATCCACCAGGGTTTTCATCAGGGCTTGAGCGCCGTTTGTCATTGTTGTTCTCCAAGCTTTCCGGGTTCGGGGTTTTGGTTATGTGTTTTGCCCACAGGATTCAGCCTCCGGCCACGATGGCCCGCACCGCCGCCCGGGCTGTCATGATGCAGCCGGGCAGGAAGGTACCTTCCAGGGAACGTTTTCCGTTCGCACCGCCGCCACCAAAGCCTGCCGCCTCGCCGACACAATACAGGCCCTCAACCGGCTGCCCGTGGGCGCCCAGCACTCGGCTCTGCAGGTCGGTTTGCAACCCACCCAGGCTCTTGCGGGTAATCAGTTGCATGCGAATGGCGATAAAGGGGCCAGCGCCGGATTTCTGCAGCGGGGCCGGCTTGCAGGTTCGCAGGCGGTCCGGCTTCCATTCCCGGGCATGCTGGATCATCCGGATCTGGGGATCGTCGTGCAGGCTGGTGCCTGCCGTGAAGTTGGCATCAAAGGCATCGGCGGTAGCCTTGAGTGTTGCCGGGTTAATGTCGTTGGAGCAGGTCAGCGCGTTCATCTTGCCGGCCAGATCCGTCAGGCTGTCGGCCACCAGGAAATCCCGGCTTTCATGCTGCATCTGCCGAATCAGGGCGTGGTTACCCAGCAACAGCTCTTTCACAAACTGGGGGAACTGTTTATCCCGGATGCGGGCGTTGTGCTCGGCGCCGGAGATGGCAAATTCCTTGGCGGCGATGCGCCAGTTAAGCAGGTGCCAGGTCCAGGGCTTTTCCTGTTCGGCCACGCGCTGGCACAGCCAGTGGGTATCGAAGCCGGTCACCAGGGGTTCCGGGCCAATCCGTTCGCCCCGATGGTTCAACCACAGGGCGGATTTACAGGGAATGGTGGACAGGCCGTGGCCCGGAAAGTGGGGGTACGGATGCGGAAAACCGGCCGCGTAATTCCACATTTCGCCAGCGTGGGTAATCCGGCCTCCGAGGGTGTCGGCCACCCAGTGATGCATGCGGCCATCGGCATAGGGGTGGGCCCCATTCAACATGCGGGTGGGCTGCGGGCGATCCACCGGCCAGTTGGCGCGGCATTCCTTGTGGCTGCCGTTGATGCCGCCAGTGGCCAGAACCACGGCCGACGCCGCGAAGCGGACTTCCTCACCGGTGGCTTCGTTGATGGCCAGGGCGCCGCTGACCTTTCCCGCTTCGTGGTCCAGTTCGGTAATGCGATGCTGGTGCAGCAGCGTGAGCTTGCCGCTGGTGTTCTCCCGGTGCAGCGCGGTCATCAGGCAGCGGACCAGTTCCCGGGCGGTGCCCCACACCACATGGTAACGGGGCAAACGATTACCATCGCCGAAACGGCCGCGCTCAACCCAGTTCACGGCGGGCAGGAACTTGATGCCTTCGTTGCTGAGCCAGTCGTAGACCTCGGAGCGTGAATGCTCCACGTAGTAACGGGCCCATTGCAGGGGCAATTCATCGTCGGGGGCCAGCTCGCCAAAGCTGAGCCAGTCTTCCAGGGCAATCTCCGGTGTGTCGGCAATTTTCATGCGCTTCTGCAGCGGCGTACCCACCAGCATCATGCCACCAAAGGCCCAAAGCGCCAGGCCACCCATCCGTTCTTCGGTGTCCCGGTCTGCCAGGGTTACGGACTTGCCGGCGCGCAATCCTTCCAGAGCGGCGACAATACCGGCCAGCCCGCCGCCGACCACCAGAATGTCTGAGGAAATCACCTTGGCCATATCGCATCCGACCCGATCGCAATGAGTTGTCAGCTTTAAAGATATACCGGTACCATGGCTTTAAAATTGACTTCAGAGGCCAACAAAATTGACGTTAGAGGCCACGGTTTCCATTGGCTGGGTCAACACCGTGATCGGTGCTGCAGAGAGGCTGTCGGTAACGGCCGAGCAACTGCTGGCCGCGGCAGGTATTGCGCACTCCGCCTGCGAGCTGGAACGCTGGCCGATTGACGACATTACCCGGCTCTGGCACGCCGCCGAACGCTGCACCGGCGACCCGGGCTTTGGTTTGAAGGTGGGAGCGGAGTTCTCCCCGATGAGCATCAGTGGCGTGGGTTTTGCGCTGCAATCTGCCGCAACCCTGCGGGAGGCCATTGTGATGGTGCAGCGTTTCCAGCGGCTGATCTCCGATGGCGGGCGGTTCCAGATTGTTGCCGGCAACACAGCCACCTGGCTGGTTTACCATCCCAGGCAGGGCCGGCTGGCCTTCAGCCCGCACCAGATCGAAGCGGTGCTGGCGTCGGTGGTGGGGTTCGGAAGCTGGGTTACCGGCACCCGGATGCAACCATCCCGGGTGCAGTTCAGCCAGCCCCGGTTGGGGCCGTTGGCCGGTTACCAGACCGTATTCAATTGCCCGGTGGAGTTCGAGCAGGCGTTCAGCGGTGTTCAGATCGACAACGCCGTTCTGGACCAGCCCCTGCCCCAGGCGGACCCCCAGCTTGCCCAGGTGCACGAGCGCTACACCAATGCCCGCCTTGCCGCCCTCTCCATCAACAGTGCCTCAGTGCCAGAAATACGAAGATGGCTCACTGCCCGGATAGGCCCGGTTCTGCCCCGCCGGGCAGACGCAGCCGAAGCCCTGGGCATCAGCGAACGCAGCCTGGCCCGGCGGCTCCGGGAACAGGGCCAGACCTTTGACGGGCTGGTCGACGACGTGCGCCGTGAAAAAGCCCTGCAGGCGGTCGTTGATTTCAGCGCTTCCCTACCTGAAATCGCCGAAGCGCTCGGGTTTGCCGAGGTAAGCACGTTTTACAGGGCATTCCGGCGTTGGACGGGCATGCCACCGGTGCGGTGGCGCAAGCAGGAAAACCTGACTTCGTAATTCTTCTTCGGCCGGCGCAAATGGTCACTAAGGTGTCACGTCACTGACACTGCATTGTCACCTCTCAGGATTAGCGTTGCATTGTAAGTCGCAATCAAGCGAGCTTATTCATTGCAAAAGGTGATCCAATGACGCCTGCTTCATACCCCGACATGATGCTTCGCATTGAGGACATGGGGGTGACTTACCCCGGCAATGTCCTTGCTCTACGGCCCACCACCGTTGATTTCAACAAGGGCGAATTTACGGTCCTGCTCGGCCTTTCCGGTGCGGGCAAATCCACGCTTCTGAGGTCACTCAACCACCTGGTGCAGCCAACGGCTGGCAAGGTCGTTTCGGCGGAATTTGGTGACCTTGATAACCGCAGAACCGTTCGGCTGCACCGAAGCCGCACTGCCATGGTGTTCCAGCACCATCAGTTAATTGAGCGCCACACTGCACTCCAGAACGTACTGACGGGCAGGCTTGCCTATCACAGCACCTGGCGCAGCCTGTTACCAATGCCCAGGCGCGATCTTGAACTTGCCCTTCACTGCCTTGAACGCGTTGGACTTGCCGACAAAGCCCTGGCCAGGATTGACCAGCTGTCTGGAGGCCAGCAACAACGAGTTGGCATCGCGCGCGCACTTGCACAACAGCCCTCAATGATCCTCGCGGATGAACCCGTTGCCAGTCTGGATCCGGCGACGTCGGAAAAGGTACTGGGGTTACTGCGCGATATCTGCCAGGAAGACGGTATTACCGCTGTTATTTCGCTGCATCAGCTGGAATACGCCCAACGCTTTGCAGACCGAATCATCGGCCTGGCGAATGCCAGGATTGTGTTCGATGCACCACCTGCAGACTTGAAGCAACACCACCTGAATGAGATCTACCACGGAAACTACGAAACCAAACCCCGAACCGTCCCGGTTCCCGCCACCAAACCCGTTAACCCCCAACCGAAGAAACTGGAGATAGCCCGATGAAAGCGTTAATGAACCTCTTGATAGCACTCTGCCTGGTGACAGGATTGAATTCGCAGGCACTCGCAGCGGATCCAGACCCTGATCTTCTGAAAGTTGCTCTCCTGCCCGATGAAAACGCCTCTGAACTGATCAAACGCAATCAACCACTAAAAGACTATCTGGAAAGCACGCTTGGCAAGGAAGTTGAGCTGATCGTGACTACCGATTATTCATCAATGATTGAAGCCATGCGCTTCGGACGTATCGACCTGGCCTACTTCGGCCCTCTGTCCTACGTGATGGCCAAGAGCAAGAGCGACATCGAACCCTTTGCAGCCATGATTGTGGACGGCAAGCCAACGTACCGCTCCATCATCATTGCCAACGCAGACGCCGGGGTTGAATCCTATGCTGACATCAAGGGCAAGAAGATGGCCTACGGTGATCGGGCCTCTACATCGAGCCACCTGATTCCCAAAACTGTCCTGATGGAATCTGCGGGCCTGGAAGCCGGCCGTGACTATGAGGCACATTTCGTAGGGTCCCACGACTCTGTGGCAGTGAATGTGGCAAATGGCAACGCAGAAGCCGGCGGCCTGTCCGAGGTAATTTTCCAGCATGTGATGGATCGTGGCCTGATTGACCGCAATAACGTGAAGGTTCTCGGATATAGCGGCGAATTCCCCCAGTATCCCTGGGCCATGCGCTCAAATCTCGCCCCGGAGCTGAAAGAAAAGGTTCGAAATGCCTTCATCAGCATCGACGACAAGGAAATCCTGAGCAACCTCAAGGCTGAAGGCTTTGCTGCTATCTCCGATTCGGATTACGACGTAATCCGGCGCATGGGCAGCCTCCTGAACCTCGACTTTGCCAAGATGTGAGGAAATCCATGAGTTATACCCCGACGGAACCGGCGACTCTGTCGCCGGCTCCGTCAGCTCCGGTGCTGGATGAGCATGCCCGGGGCTGGCGGAAAAAACTCCTGCAGACAGGTCTGGTCCTTGCGGTGATTCTCATTGCCAGCTGGTACGTGGGCCTGCTCGATTTCAAAACCCTGGCCAATGGCATGCCAGCGATTGGCGTCCTGTTGGGTGAATCTCTGCCGCCCGACTTTACCAATGTCATGAACTGGGTTTCGCCACTTGTCGACACCCTCGCCATGAGCATTGCCGGCACTGCAATTGCGGTTGCCGCTTCGGTACCACTGGCTTTCCTTGCTGCACGGAATACGTCGCCACACCCGGCTGTTTTCCACATAACACGCACCATTCTGAATGGCCTGCGGTCAGTTCCCGAACTGATCATGGGGATTATCTTCGTCGCTGCCGTCGGCTTTGGCGCGCTACCGGGCGTTCTTGCCCTCGGCCTTCACTCTATTGGGATGGTCGGCAAATTCTTTGCAGAAGCCATTGAACATGTGGACGAAGCCCCGGTGGAAGCAGCCGATGCCGCCGGAGCGACTCGCCTACAGGTTCTCTGGCACGCAGTTCTGCCCCAGGTTCTGCCGCAGTTCGCAGATGTATCCATCTACCGCTGGGAGTACAACTTCCGCGCCTCGACCGTTATGGGCATGGTGGGAGCAGGGGGTATCGGTTTCGAACTCATGGGCTCACTGCGCATCATGCAGTACCAGGAAGTCAGTGCCATCCTGATTGTTATCCTCCTGATGGTCACGATTGTCGACAGCCTGAGCGGCTTCCTCCGTAAGAAATTCAAGTAAGGAAAACGAATGAAACCAAGAGTTGTGATAACTCACCGGGTACACGATGAAGTCCTGGCTGCCCTCGAACCACATTGTGAGCTTGTAACCAATCAGTCAAACCGCACGCTCCCGCCAGATTCGGTGAAGGCCAGGGTAGCCACAGCCGATGCCGTGATGGCCTTCATGCCGGACAGGATCGGCGATGAGTTTCTGGCGGATTGCCCGAACCTGAAGATCGTGGGCGCAGCCCTGAAAGGTTACGACAACTTCGATGTGGACGCCTGCACTCGCCATGGGGTGTGGCTTTCATTCGTGCCGGATCTTTTAACCGTACCCACCGCAGAACTGACCATCGGACTCACCGTTGGCCTTACCCGGCAGGTAAAGGCAGCGGACGAATTTGTTCGTTCCGGAGAGTTCAGAGGGTGGCAGCCGAAGTTCTATGGGCTGGGAATTGAGGGCGCTACCATTGGCATTGTTGGAATGGGTGCCATTGGCAAGGCCATAGCTGTCCGTCTGCAGGGATGGGGTGCGAACCTGCTCTACTCAGAGCCCGAGGGCTTGCCCTCTGATGAAGAGAGGAATTTGGGGCTGGCGCATACAGGACTGGAAGAGCTTCTCGCCCAATCCGATATCGTAATACTGGCGCTGGCACTGAACGAGCATACCTTTCACACCATAAACCCTATACGCCTGGCACTGATGAAGCGGGGTGCCTATCTGATCAACCCATGCAGGGGTTCTGTGGTCGATGAGAACGCCGTACTGGCGGCACTGGCCTCCGGACAGTTGGGTGGTTACGCCGCCGATGTATTCGAAATGGAGGACTGGGCACGAACGGATCGTCCGCATGAAATCAGTCCGGAGTTACTTGCCCATCCGAACACATTATTTACCGCTCACATCGGCTCGGCCGTACAAAGTGTAAGGCTGGCCATTGAGCAACGGGCGGCCGAGAACATTCTGCAGGCATTACGGGGTGAACGGCCGCGGGATGCGATCAATTCTCCGTCATTACGTGAGGACTCTCCATGCTGAATCCGGTCTGGCTCAAGAGCTTTATCGCGTTGGTCCAGCATCAGAGTTTTCAGGCCGCTGCAGAGAATCTTGGAATCGCCCAACCCACTCTCTCCCAGCATATCCAGAAACTGGAACAAGACCTGGATGTGTTGTTGATTCGAAGGGGAAGATCAGGCTGCGAGCCCACCAGGGCAGCTTTGGCACTGGTACCATTCGCAAACAGTATATTGCGCCTCGACAAACATGCCCGTGAAGCGGTTCGGGGGGCCGGCGTTCGGATAGGGGCGAGCTCAAACATTGGCATATATATGCTCCAGCCCTATCTTCGGGCCTTCAGGGACGATAAAGCCTCGCCCGACGTGGACCTCGTAATTGATAATAACCCCTCAATTGCCCGGCAACTAACGATCGGTGAACTCGACATAGCCATAATGGAGTGGTGGCAGCCTAAACCCGGATTTCTGGCGCAGGATTGGCGGCGAGAACAGATGGTACTGATTGTTCCACCCGATCACCCATGCGCAGATCTTCAAAGCATAGATCGGGACACCCTCGCAGAAATGACGCTGCTTGGCGGAGAGCCTGGCACAGGCACAGGCCGGCTACTGGCAAACTTCTTTGGTGACGAGGGACCGTTTCCGAAGGTGTCTATGCAACTAGGGAGCACAGAGGCTGTCAAACAGGCAGTCAAGGTTGGACTGGGTATATCGCTGGTGTTGGAAGCGACGGTAAGGGAGGAAGTCCAGGCGGGCTCGCTACGAGCCATCCCCGTTAGTAACCCTGGGTTGGAAAAGGAACTCATGGTGGTCTAC
Organism: Marinobacter sp. UBA2498; assembly: GCF_002341575.1. Classification (NCBI taxonomy): domain Bacteria; kingdom Pseudomonadati; phylum Pseudomonadota; class Gammaproteobacteria; order Pseudomonadales; family Marinobacteraceae; genus Marinobacter; species Marinobacter sp. UBA2498. The sequence continues at coordinate 17,016 of NZ_DDOI01000098.1, forward strand.
CCGAATGCCTTGGCCAATCATCCGCCAGTCTCTGCATTCCTCAGCCAACTGTGCCACTGAGCAAACGAATAGCTCACACCGAGTGTTAGCCAGACTGCAATTTCATGTTGAGCAACAACGGACCAACCAGTAACCTGCTGATCAGACACCAAAGCCCGAGGCCCCATGAAGCCTGACTCCCATCAGCTCCCAGACAATGCCAGCGCAGGAACCGGCCCGCAGTCGCCATCCGATGGCCCTGAGCGTGTTGCCCGGCTGATTCACCGCGTCGCTCAAAAAGACCGCCAGGCTTTCGCCCTCCTCTACCAGGCAACTGCCCCGAAACTTCTGGGCACCGTGTTGCGTATCCTCAGAGACAGAGGGTGGGCAGACGATGTTATCCAGGACAGTTATCTCAAAATCTGGCAAAAAGCCGAGCAGTTTCAGGACGGCAAATCTTCGCCGATTACCTGGCTGGTGTCGATTGCCCGTAACGGTGCCATTGATGAGCTGCGCAAACACCCCGCCGGACGCACCACGAACAGCGACGAGCTGGATGAGATGCCAGGCCGGCAGACATCAGCTCAGGAACAGCTGGAAGACCAGCGGGCGGCAAATCAACTGAATCACTGCATCGACCAACTGGAAAAAGACCGACAGGACATGGTGCGCCTGGCCTACCTTAACGGATGGTCCCGGGAGGACCTGGCAAGCCAGTTTGAACAGCCGGTCAACACGGTAAAGACCTGGCTTCACCGCGCATTGAAACAGCTCAAAAGGTGCCTCGAATCATGACTGAACGCGACGACCTGGACATGCTGGTTGCAGAGTTCGTTCTGGGCACATTGCCAGCCTCGGAGCGGGCCTATCTTGAAAGCCGGCGCAATGAGGACCCGGAGGTAGATGCGCTGATTCTGCAATGGGAAGAGCGCCTGGGTAAGCTGGCCGAGGAAACCGAGCCCGTTCAGCCCTCACCGGCGTTGTTCGCAAAAATCGAGAAGGCTCTGGACCGGGTGGAATCGACGCCTCGCGAGGCTGCCGAAACGTCAAACGTGGTTGCGCTGCGCAG
>NZ_DDOI01000098.1:18142-18645 GCF_002341575.1 Marinobacter sp. UBA2498
CCCGCGAGGCGGCCGAAACCTCTAACGTGGTTGCTCTGCGCAGTCAGCTGAACCGCTGGCGCTGGAGCACGGCGATTGCCTCGGCGGCCGCCCTGGTTCTCGTGGCCATTCTGGCGTTCCAGCCGCAGCCCGAGCCTCAAGCCCAGTCGTTTGTTGCGGTTTTCCAGAACAACGATGAGCAGCCGGCCTTCCTGCTGACGGTGGACCTGAAGGAGCAACGGCTCAACATCCGGCCGGTAACTGCCGAGCCAAGACCCGGAAAATCCTATCAGTTGTGGATCAAGGCCGACGAGCTGGGTCCAAACCCCCGCTCCGTGGGCGTTCTGGGCAACGATTTCGCGCTGGATGAAGGGGCGTTGAGCAATTACGACCCTGCCCTGCTCAAGGAGGCCACGTTCGGCATCAGTGTCGAGCCCGAAGGCGGCTCACCCACCGGACAGCCCACGGGACCGGCGATTCACGGTTACCTCTACCCCACCGACGGAAACAATTAATAGGCAGGT
>NZ_DDOI01000098.1:18779-20055 GCF_002341575.1 Marinobacter sp. UBA2498
TGCGCATCGGCTCCCGTAGCTGCAGTTAACCCGCCCAAAAACAACCCGACGGGCGGGAAACACTGACACTCAGGAGAACGCAATGATCAAGCACGCAAAAACTTCCACACTTCTGGCCGCCCTCGTTTCCGGCGCTTTCGCAACCAGTTCAGCGTTGGCCGCTGAACACAAGGCCGGTGTCTGGACCAACGATCAGTCAGTTGCCAACGGCGTTGTATCCGCCAGAAAGGTGGTTGCCGAACAGAATGGGTGGCTGGTGGTTCACCGCACGGACGAATCCATGAAGCCGGGCCCTGTTGTCGCCCACGCGCCGTTGCGCAAAGGTATGAACATGGACGTCGCCGCCATCCTGACCGAGGAAGTGCAATCCGGTGACATGCTGATGCTGATGGTTCACAGCGAAGACGGCGGGATGAAAACGGGTATTTTTGAATACACCCTGGGCGCCAAGGAAGACGGCCCGATCAAGAAAGATGGCAAGCTGGTGATGCAGACTATTACCGCAAAATAATCGCTGGCGATAGTGCCGGCTGCTGCGCTGACTGGCGAATGCAGCCGGCATATCAAACCGGATTAATTACCCACGGCCAACCCTATCTGCCGTCCCCCTTCACGCCCAATCTGTCGAGGTAAAGATGGAGTTCCGCCTCGCTAATGTCCACGTATTCAAGTACGCGCCCATACAGCATGGCGGTCGGGACATTGCGGCCCTTCAGCTCTTTCTGAGTTTCATGCAGGACGTAAAGAATGATTCTTTCAGTGCGGGTAAGGCCGTCTCTGGCGTCAGGGATCACTTCAAGGAGACTGCGGGAGTAGTCTGAACCGGCCATGATGTACCTGGTATGGAGCAATGGACCAGCACATAGTAACAGGCTGGCAGCGAAGCCCCCAGAGGGGGTCGCTGCCTTTTACCGCCAAATCAGATCTGTTTGTAGACCACTTCAGACAACCGGCTGCGATTACCATCGGTGTCCAGGGTACGGATAGCGAAGTACCAGGTGCCTTCTGTCAGCTCATCAACCAGCAGCTCGTCGACGGAGGCGTCACCAATGGCCAGGCTCTGGTCGAGGTTTTCAGCGCTGGTGCCGTAGACCACCTCGAAGCCTGCGATTTCGCCCATGGCCAGGCTGTCGCCATTTTCGCGGGTCAGCGGCGCGGTCCAGCTCAGCAGTGCTGTGTTTGCAGGAGCGGTTTCCTCAGGCGTCGTCTCGGTGACGGGCTCGCTGATTTCAGTGTCTGTTCCTGTGTCCGCTACGGTTTCGTCGGTGGTTGTATC
>NZ_DDOI01000098.1:20232-22460 GCF_002341575.1 Marinobacter sp. UBA2498
GTATCGGGCTCAGTTGTACCGGCAACCTGCTCGTCGGTTGAACCTGTTGAGGTATCGGTCGAGGTATCGGTGTTGGTGTCGGTTGAGGTGTCAGTGGTGCTGCCGGAATCAGTTCCAGCGGTTTCATCGCCGCCAGTGGTTCCGTCGGTGGTGTCACCGGAATCGGCGACGTCGGTATCACTTTCTTCGTTAACATCGGCAATGGTTTTGAAGCGCTGTACATTGCGGTATTCGACCACCACCAGCTTCTGGCTAATGACGCTTGAATTCACCACGTTCTGCAATTCTGAGGACTGCAAGGCCGCCGCGCTGACAAGATCTGCCAGTGCCACGTTGGTACCATCGCCCATAACGCTGATCTGGCCGGTGGCACTGACCTGTGAAGTAACGTCATCCAGGACAGCTGAAATCGAATCCCACTGGGCGTTGTCATTGACCAGCGCCAGGAATGACGCATTGGCAATCGCCACCTGAATGGCATCCGCGGTTACGCCGGTCATTCCATCCAGATTGGTCAGGTCCGGAGGAGTCAGGCGCAAAGCACCGGCCGGAAGGGCGAACCAGTTTTCAACGGTGGTGTAAGCGCTGGAAATCGCTGTCGGTGAGAGACCTTCCGAACTGCGCTCAGCCAGTTTTACAGCCAGGTGGGTGAGCGGCGTAAGGTTTACCGTTTCGTTCCGCAAATCGCCAGCACCCAACAGACTGAAGTTGCTATCCAGCGGCATTACCTGCCCAAACGGCACTGGCTCGGCACCGGCCTGATCGCATTGGGGCAGAACGTCACAGACCATGCGAGTGCCGCCGTCCGCAGAAAGCTCAACCAGGGCCCAGCCTTCGGCCTTACCGCGAAGCTGCCAGGTATAGCTGCCATCGTCTGCGGTTAATACCGGTTTGGCTGCCTGACGCTGCGGGGCGTAGTAGCCGTCTTTGTCAGCTATCAGCCGATTTGCAACCACAAGGCCCTGTTGAATGATTCCTTTAACGGCTGCGCCGGCGATCTGGACTGTGGGCTCAGGCGTCGCGGGAGCAGCCTGCGCCGCCGTGGTGCTCTCTTCACTCGTAATGTCCAGACCGCAGCCCGAAAGCATAACAACCGCAGGTAAAATCAGCAGTCCTTGCTTCGTTAGTTTTTTGCCGCAATATGACATTGTTTCGCACCAATTATTTGACGAATTTGAGCGAATCTTACAGCGGCAGTTTTCGGTTATATGCGGCCCAGTTCCGGATTTTTCGGCCGGATTACGTCAGAAAATTGGCGTTTACGGAGGGATACACGTTGTGATGGAAGGTTACAGCATGGAGCCCGGACTCCTGAGCATAGGTCATTGTTTTAGGTCCGCTTTTCACAATTCGCTTAAATCCCGGCTGTGGGCCGGGAGCGAATAGCGGGCCGACTGATTACAAATTTAAACGTTGATGAAACGGGTACTGTTTCACAGTTTTCCGGGGACTCAAACGCCCAACCTGTCCCGCAGCGCATAGTACCAGGCTCCCATCGCCGTCAACGGCACCCGGAAGGCGCGCCCACCCGGGAACGGGTAATGCGGCAGGCTGGCGAACGCATCAAACCGTTCCGCCTGATCCTGGATTGCCAGTGCCAATGCCTTGCCTGCCACGTGTGTGAAGGTAACCCCATGGCCGGAGCAACCCTGGGAGTAGAACACGTTCTCGTGCAAGCGCCCGAGCTGTGGCAGGCGCGACAGGGTCAGCAGGAAATTGCCGGTCCAGGCGTAATCGATCTTCACATTCGCCAGTTGCGGGAAGGTTTTCAGCATATTCGGGCGAATCAGCCGTTCGATGTTAGCCGGGTCGCGGGCGCCGTAGACCACGCCACCGCCGTAGATCAGGCGGTTGTCACCCGACAGCCGGAAGTAGTCCAGGAGGTAGTTGCAGTCTTCGACGCAGTTGTCGTTCGGCAGCAACTGCCTGGCAACGGCCTCCTCCAACGGCTCGGTAGCAATAATCTGCGAGCCGCAGGGCATGGATTTGGCCCCGAGCTCCGGCACCAGGCCGCCAAGATAGGCGTTGCCCGCCAGGACAACCGTTTGCGCCCTCACCTCGCCCATGTCGGTTTTAACGGTTACGGTTTTACCGGGGGCGATGCTCGTTACTGTGGAGTGCTCGTGAATCACGCCGCCACGCGACTCGAGGGCCGCGGCTTCGCCGAGAGCCAGATTGAGCGGATGAATATGGCCGCCGGTGTGATCAATGGCGCCGCCGACATACCG
>NZ_DDOI01000098.1:22574-28375 GCF_002341575.1 Marinobacter sp. UBA2498
TACCGTTCCGTGCCAACCCGGGAACGGATGGCATTCCTATCCAACAGTTCCAGTTGGTCGTAACCGAACCGGCGCCACAGCGCTTGCTGAGATTCCAGGTGCCTGAGCTGCTTTGGATTGAGCGCTGCGAAAATACCGCCTTCTTTCAGGTCGCACCGAATGCCGTAACTCTTCACCCGCTGGCGAATGATCTGGCTGCCCTCAAAGGCCATCTCGGACAGCAGTTTCAGGTGGACTTGAGAGGTCTGTCGTTCGATGCTGTCCAGATCCCGGCTGAAGCTGTTAACGATCTGGCCGCCATTGCGCCCCGAAGCACCCCAGCCGACCGTCGCTGCCTCCAGAACCACCACCCGGAAACCGGCTTCCGCCAGGAACAACGCTGTCGAAAGGCCGGTGTAGCCGGCACCGACGACGCAAACATCGGCCTCGCAAGACCCTCGCAGCGCCGGGCGCACAGGGGCCGAGTTGGCGGAAGCTGCGTAATACGAGGGAACCGGGGGATACTCGATCATTATGTGACGCCAGAAAAGGTGATAGAGACGTTCAGGATCAGGCTGCAACGATGCGCGCCGCAGGAAGTCTATGCCAGCGCCGCGCGTTCGGAAAGACACGTTCTTATACCTATATCGCGGGCGGCGCCTGGGGATAAAAGTACTGCTATGATTGCTCAACTCTACAGCCTGCGAGGCGTCCATGAATCAACCCGTCAGCTCTTCCACACCGACCAGCCAGGCCGAATGGCAGGCCCTGGCCACAAACCTCACTCTGGAGGGCCGCGCCTATCTGAACGGCACCTATCGATGGGCGGCCAACGGCGAGACGTTTACCTCGGTCAGCCCGATTGACGGGCGCGAGCTGGCCTCTATTGCCAGTTGCGATCAGAGCGATGCCGACCAGGCCGTTAGGGCTGCAAGGGCCGCCTTTGAGGCGGGCATCTGGAGCCAGCTGGCACCAGCAAAACGCAAGGCGGTGCTGCTCCGGTTCGCTGAGCTTATCGAAGCCCACGGCGACGAGCTTGCCCTGCTGGAAACCCTGGACATGGGCAAACCCATCAACCACGCCAGAAACGTGGACGTGCCGGCCACCGCCCGGGCAATCCGCTGGACCGCCGAGGCCATCGACAAGGTGTACGGCGAACTTGCGCCCACACCCCACAACCAGATCGGCATGATCTCCCGTGAGCCGATGGGTGTGGTGGCGGCCATCGTGCCCTGGAACTTTCCGATGATTATGGCGGCCTGGAAAATTGCCCCGGCCCTGGCCACTGGTAATTCCCTCATACTGAAACCCTCCGAGAAATCGCCCCTGAGCGCCATTCGCCTGGCCGCCCTGGCCGGGGAAGCGGGCGTTCCCGCCGGTGTTTTCAATGTGCTTCCAGGCTATGGTCACACCGTGGGCAAGGCCCTGGCGCTGCACATGGACGTGGACTGCCTGGTGTTTACCGGGTCCACGAATGTGGCCAAGCAACTGATGATCTACGCCGGCCAATCCAACATGAAACGGGTATGGCTGGAGGCCGGTGGCAAGAGCCCGAACATTGTCTTTGCCGATGCGCCAGACCTGAAAAAGGCCGCTGCCGAGGCGGCCAGTGCCATAGCCTTCAATCAGGGCGAAGTGTGCACTGCCGGCAGTCGCCTGCTGGTCGAGAACAGCATTCGTGCCGAGTTCGTAAAGCTGATATGCGAGGCCCTGAAAACCTGGCGCCCCGGCCATCCGCTGGACCCGGCGACTACCTGTGGCGCGATCGTGGATCAGGCCCAGCTTGATCGGATCATCGACTACATCGGCATCGGGCAGTCTGAGGGCGCACGCCTGGTGGAAGGTGGGCAGCGGATTCTGGAAAACACGGGCGGCCTGTTTGTTCAGCCCACGGTGTTTGACGGGGTGAATAACCAGATGCGCATTGCCTCGGAGGAAATCTTCGGGCCGGTGCTTTCTGTCATCGGCTTCGATACCGCAGACGAAGCCGTCGCCATTGCCAACGATTCCATCTACGGCCTGGCCGCAGCAGTGTGGACCTCCAATATCAATACCGCCCATAAGGTAGCCAAGGCCCTGCGAGCCGGCAGCGTGTGGATTAACCACTATGACGGCGGCGATATGACCGCACCCTTCGGTGGCTTCAAGCAGTCCGGCAACGGGCGCGACAAATCTGTGCATGCCTTCGACAAGTACACGGAACTGAAAGCCACCTGGCTGGTGCTGGAGTAGTTCGGAATAGTTAGTCGCAGTCCGGCAAACGAAAAACGGCGCCTTCAAGGCGCCGTTTTTTATCCCGGAATTGATCAGACCGTGTGCAGGTACCAGAGATATTCGAGATCGGAGATGGTCATCTCGAATTCGTTCAGTTCATGCTCCTTGCAGGCGACGAACACATCCAGAAACTGGCTGCCGAGATAATCGGCCATCACTTTCGATTGCCCCAGCTCCCGCAAGGCATCCCGCAGGTTATTCACCAGTGAGGCTTCGTGCTGTTCATGGGCATTACCCACGGTGACCGGTGGTGGCTCTATCCTGTTGGAGATGCCGTAGTGAATACCCGCCAGCACCGCAGCCATCAGCAGATACGGGTTGGCATCGGCACCGGCGACCCGGTGTTCGATTCGCAGGGCCTCGGGATCACCGCCCGGCAGACGCAGCGATGCAGTGCGGTTGTCCACGCCCCAGGTGGCAGCACTGGGCACGTAGTACTCCGGGCTGAACCGGCGGTAGGAATTGATATTGGGGCAGAACAAGGCCATGGCGTCGTTCATGGTGGCGACCAATCCACCCACGGCCCAGCGCAGCATGTCGTTGGGCTGCTCGGCGTCGCCGGCGAACACATTACGGCCCTCCCGGTCCACGAGGCTTACGTGCAGGTGCATGCCGCTGCCGGCCTGGTTGTGGTAGGGCTTGGCCATGAACGTGGTGTCCATTTCATGGTCGTAGGCCATGTTCTTGATTAGACGCTTGAGCAGAGTGGCGTGGTCACAGGCCCGCACCGCATCGTCCACATAGTGCAGGTTGACTTCAAACTGCCCGGGCGCCGACTCAGCCACCAGCGCATCCGCTGGCAGTTCCTGCTCGTGAGCGGCATCCAGCACGTCCGCCAGGAATTCCGCGTATTCGTCCAGATCATCAATGGAATAGGCCTGGGTGCCGGCCGGGCGCTTGCCGGAGATGGGTGACTTGGGTGGCTGAGGGCGACCGGCGAGGTTTTCCTGGTCGATCAGGTAAAACTCCAGCTCAAAGGCCGCCACGGGAGTCAGCCCCAGTGCCTCGAAGCGCTTGACGATGTTCTGCAATACCACCCGCGGGTCTGCGAAAAACGGTGTCTCGCGGTCCAGCTCATACATGGTCAGCAGCAATTGCGCCGTGGGCCGCTTCTGCCAGGGCTCCATAGTGAGGGTATTTTCAATGGGCAGACAGACACGGTCTGCCTCGCCAATATCCAGGCCAAGGCCGGTTTCTTCCACCGTGGTGCCCTGAATGTTCAGGGCAAAGATGGAAGCCGGCATGGCCACGCCACGCTCAAACACCTTCGCCAGCGCAGACGGATCCACCCGCTTGCCGCGAACAATGCCATTCATATCCGGGATCAGCAGATCAACAAACTGCAGTTCGGGGTGTGCCTGAAGGAACGAGTCGGCACTCGTAGAACCAGAAGCCATAAGGGGAGCCATCCACAACGCAAACAGGCCTGGTGCCGAGGAGCCGGCGCAGGGGTTTCAACACTCCTTTATCCCGCTTTCCGGGGTGTTTGGCAAGATAGGGACATACCACAAATCCCGGAGTAAAATTTTTATAGCGCAACCCCGCATCTCATGATAAATATCGCGAGAATTCGGCAGGTTCCCCACCGCCGTTTCCAGGACAAGCCTTAAAGGAGTCAAAAGGCGGCGACCGGTTCTTCCCGGGACAACAGCCACCTGCGGCCACCCTCAGCAGACCTGCACAACACCGCGTGCGTCCTGCACGTTTTGTATTTCTCCCTTTTGAGTGAGGGACATCATCCAATGTTGAAGTTGTGTAAGCCACAGGCGCTGGCCGCCTCTGTTGCGTTGTCTCTGTGTGCCTCTTCCGCGTTTGCCGCCGAGGAAGTGCGTGTCTACAACTGGTCCGATTACATCGCCGAGGACACCCTGGCGAAGTTCACGGAAGAAACCGGCATTAAGGTGATCTACGACGTTTACGACAGTAACGAGATCCTCGAAGCCGCCCTGCTTTCCGGTCGTTCCGGCTACGATCTTGTTGTGCCGTCCAACCACTACGTGGCCAAGCAGATTTCTGCCAACGCCTTCGTAGCGCTGGACCACAGCAAGCTGCCGAACATGAGCAACCTCAACCCGGATCTGATGGACGATCTGGAAAAGGTTGACCCGGGTAGCCAGTTTGCTCTGCCTTATCTCTGGGGCACCAACGGCTATGGCTATAACGAAGGCCGTATCCAGGAAATCCTGGGTGACAGCGCTCCCACCGATTCCTGGGCCCTGGTATTCGATCCTGAAGTCACCGGCAAGCTTGCCGCCGGCGGCTGCGGTATTGCCATGCTGGATTCCGGCGAGGAAATGGTTCGTGCTGCCATGGCCTACATTGGCCTGGACCCGAACAGCAACAACGCCGACGACATCAGGAAAGGCGGCGAGGTGATCAAGGCCATTCGCCCGAACATCACCTACTTCCATTCGTCGCGTTACATTGGTGACCTGGCCAACGGTGACCTGTGTGTGGCTGCCGGTTACTCCGGCGACATCCTGCAGGCCGCCGCACGCGCCGAGGAAGCCGAGAACGGCAACGTGATCCGCTACACCATTCCCAAAGAAGGTGCAGTGCTGTGGTTCGACATGATGACCATCCCGGCCGGCGCACCAAACGTTGAGAACGCCCACAAGTTGATGAACTTCCTGATGCGTCCGGAAATCATCGCGGACGTGACCAACTATGTGTGGTACGCCAACCCGAACAAGCCGGCCAACGAATTCGTTGATCCGGAGATTCTGAGCGATACCAGCATCTACCCCACCGATGAGGTGATGAAGAAGCTGTACATCATGGAAGGCCGGCCTCAGGACGCCCAGCGTCTGATGACCCGCACCTGGACCAACGTGAAGTCTGGTCGTTAAGCGGTGGAAAACGGCAACAACACCTCCGCGCAAGCGGAGGTGTTACTCAGCATTCGGGGCATCTCCAAAAGCTTTGATGGCACGCTGGCCGTGGACAATGTGAACCTGGACATCCACAAGGGCGAGATCTTTGCCCTTCTGGGTGGTTCCGGTTCCGGCAAGTCCACCCTGCTGCGCATGCTCGCAGGTTTTGAAACGCCCAACGCCGGCTCCATCATGCTCGACGGCCAGGACGTTACAGCTCTGCCCCCGTTCCTGCGCCCGACCAACATGATGTTCCAGTCCTATGCGCTCTTTCCGCATATGAGTGTTGAAAACAACATCGCCTACGGCCTCAAGCGTGAGGGGATGGCGCGGTCCGACATTTCTGACCGTGTCGCAGAGCTTTTAAAGCTCACCCGTCTCGAGCCCTTCGCCAAACGCAAGCCGCACCAGCTTTCGGGCGGCCAGCGCCAGCGCGCCATGATCGCCATGGCTCTGGTAACCCGGCCCAAACTGCTGATTGCCGACGAGCCGACCACCGCGCNNTGCCGAAAAGCGAAATTCGCGACCGGGTGGCCGCCATGCTGAAGCTGGTCAAGATGGAACCCTATGCCCGGCGCAAACCCCAGCAGCTTTCCGGTGGTCAGCAGCAACGCGTTGCCCTGGCCCGCTCACTGGCCAAACGTCCCAAGCTGCTGTTGCTGGACGAGCCCATGG